>JAYSWN010000100.1:0-4353 GCA_043718025.1 Pseudomonadota bacterium | reverse complement strand
GGCTTGTTTACGCTGGTGGTGGTGTTGATAGCCAATAGGGTAGCATTCAACTGCGCCGCAAACTCATCGGTGCTCAGTTTCAACCGCGCCACCAACTCTGAGTACGTAGTGGGAAGCACTTCCGTAGGCGAAGCCAGCGACCGGTACATGTCGACGCCGATGGCATCAAGCCCGCGCCACGCCGCCGCCAAATCGTTCCACCGCTCCGAGGCCATCAAGCCGCCGCTAACGTCGTCCACCAAAGCCTTGCGCCATTCGAGCAGCTCACCGCCGTATTCAACGCCGGCCGTGGTGTTCACCGCATCGTCGGTGTAGTTGATGTCATACATAATGCGGCAGCCGCTATAGAGCCTAGATCGCGCCGAGCTGACCAGCTCGCGAAAATAGCGGGGAAAGCCTTGCGGATACAATGGCCACTCGGCCCCGCTACCGATAGTCATAGACTGCAGCTCGGCGCCCACGGTGAACTCTTCCGCCCGGGCTAAATTGGCAATTTCCATATAAGTTTCTAGGTACGTGCGAAACGAGGCGTACCAGGCGGCCGCATCGTTGGGCTGAATATTGCCGTGCCACCAAACCTTGTAGCCGCCGCCCACCAGATTTTCTACGTAGGGAATGTTTCCGTTTTCATCCACCACAAACAGAATGGGCCGAATGCCTACCGTCATGCCCTTACTGTGAATGTAATTAATGAACCTTAGGTAACGGTCTCGTTCCCACGCCAGTTCATTTACCGGCGTCATCAGCTCTACAAAGGATCCGCGCGGGTCGCGCATGATTGCGCGGGGCGAAAGGTTGATATGCCGTACGCCAATCGCAAACAGGCGATCGACAATGTACTGCGCCTCGGTTTTCGTCGCGGGGTCAAGAGTGGCATCGTACTGGTGCGCGCCAATCTCGGTGATCGTAAAACCCTTACTCCTAATCTCGCCGTGTGCCGAATTTACGCTGAGCATTCCGACCACCAAAGCCAGACCGCTCCAAATTCTTTTGAAGTTCATTATAGACATCCTCCCCATTGGACCATGAGTGTTTCATGGAAGTGTTAGCCGAATGGGTGCTAGAGCAAGCGGTGTACCAGGTGAATACGGCGATTTTAGGCTCAACCTCTCGTCGACAACGCGCGGCAACAAACCTTTTTTCTCGCGCGCCATCGACACCGGTATCTTTTAGCACCGTGGGCAAGTACCCCTTAAATCTTTGACACCAAACTGCATGAGTACGGAAAGTGCGGAGAACGGCGGAGGCCGCACCGGCGTTTAACCGGCCAGTTTAGGCGCGCCGCTACTTTTAGGTCCGAAGTAAGACTAACTTGAGGCCGCAGTCTTCAGATTCACACGGCGAAGAATGTCACCAGTTTGTATGACATCGTATCTGTCTCTCTACAGAATACGAACCGCCCCCGATCCAAATTTCAACTACTTAGTGTTTCTAAGTGCTGGTACAGACCTTGCTCAAGATAAAGCCAGTTTAGTACAGACGAGTTCGCTACCAATTTCTCGGGTCTAAAAATCTGAGGGTCGGTAGCCAATAGAAATGAAGGCCTGAAGATAAGTGGTATGTCGGTTGTAGTTGCTCTCATCAAGAATAGCTTCACCCGTCCTACCATGGTTACGTCCGGCTTTAGTCTAGAAGAGACTCATTAGTACTTTTTTGAACCCGTAGTCCGTTGCTGAGGTGATTAATGGCCGCTGGAAGAATTTTTATTGTTGATGACGAAGAAAGCATAAGAGAGTTTTTTGAGATTATGCTCAAACGTGAGGGCTACGAAGTTCTCACCGCTTCTAATGGCGCGCAAGCGTTAGAAGTGCTTAAGAAACAAGCCGTGGATCTTATAATCTCGGATATCCAGATGCCCGAACTCTCGGGCTTGGAATTGCTTACCAAGGTAAAAGAACTTGATCCCGAAATGCAGATGATCATGATCACTGCCTTCGGCAGCACCGAAACCGCCGTCGAAGCGATGAAGCTCGGCGCTTTCGACTACGTACAAAAGCCTTTTAAAATTGATGAAGTGCGCATCATTATCAAAAATGCGCTTGAACAGCGTTCGTTGCGCGCCGAAAACGTGCAGTTAAAGCGCGAGCTTGGCACTAAATACGCCTTCGACAATATCATCGGCGGCGCGCCCCCCATGCTGCGCATTTACGAAATGGTAAAGCGGGTAGCGCATACCAAGAGCTCAGTACTCATCACGGGTGAAAGCGGAACCGGTAAAGAACTCATTGCCCGCGCCATTCATTACAACAGTGCGCTAAAAGACAAGCCTTTCGTTACGGTGAACTGCGGCGCCATTCCTGAAAATTTGATGGAAAGTGAAATGTTTGGACACAAGAAGGGCTCTTTTACCGGCGCGATTGCCGATAAGAAGGGGCTTTTTGAAGTGGCCAACGGCGGCACCATCTTCTTGGACGAGCTTGGCGAATTGCCGCTCACCATGCAGGTAAAGTTGCTGCGCGTGATTCAAGAAGGCACTTTCAAACGTGTAGGCGGAACCGAAGACATCACCGTAGATGTTCGCGTGATTTCGGCCACCAACAAAGTCTTAGATAACGAAGTTCGCGGCGGTCGCTTCCGCGAAGACCTGTTTTACCGCATGAACGTAATTCAGCTTCATTGCCCGCCGTTGCGCGAACGCCGTGAAGACATTCCGATGCTGGCCAACCACTTCTTAGAAAAATTTTCGAAGGTGCTCGGCATGAGCCCTAAGAAAATTAGCGTCGAAGGCATGGATGTTTTAAAGCGCTACCACTTTCCGGGTAACGTTCGTGAGCTAGAAAATATCATGGAACGTACGGTGGCCTTAGAGCCAGGGCTGATTATTTTGCCCGAGAGCTTGCCTCGCCATTTAGTAGAAATAGAACCACAAACCAACGGTCAGTTAGACGCTCACCGCATCGAGATCGATGCCTTGGCGGGAATTGATTTAGAACGTTTGGTGGCAGAATTTGAACGCACCCTTTTGACCAAGGCCTTGCAAACCACCGGCGGCGTAAAGAAGAAGGCGGCTAAGCTGTTAGGCATTAGCTTCCGTAGCATGCGCTACCGCGTCGACAAGTATGGTTTAGGTGCTTTGAGTCTCTCCGACGAGGAAGAAGAAGAGATGTCCTCGCAAGAAGAGCGAACGGCTTAAATAGAGAGGTGTTTTGGGGTGGGAAGGGCTTTAGTCCTTCTTGCCCACACCATCTTGAAGATTGGCGAGCTTACGGGTGTTATCAATGCCCCAGATGTCCGTTCGGCCATCGGTCGGAGCCGTGGTGCTGACGTTCGGAGAGACCACGCCAATTGCCCAAGCAAAAAACTGATTCGGGTCCGTCGCAGCTGGGTAAACATCGGGTGCGTTGGTTCTTCCAGGAAAGGAAGCCGTTGTTGCGGCGGCGGGTGGGACCGAGCATTTAGTGAGCACATTGTTTCCGGTCTTGGTAAGTGTCGATGTAGCGTAATCTGAGTAGGCGGAATTCATCGCTGAGGACAGCGGCTTTGCGGCGGCAGTAACAGGAGCCACGGCAATATCTTTACAATCGGTAGCCATAAACCCGATCACATAAATTAGGTTCTGCCCATCGGTCTCAAACCCAATTCGGTCAATCGCATTTCCATAAACTTCGTACTCAGAAAAAAAGGCGTTCTCCGCAGTATAGAGCCCGCCCAAATTCACTTTAGCTTCCGACTTCTTGGCCTTTTGAATCATCTTACGGAAGGTAGGAACGCCGATGGTCGATAACACGCCGATGATCGCTACGACGATCAGAAGTTCAACTAGCGTGAAACCCTTTTGGGAAATTCGCTTAACGGATACGGGCATTTTCGATTCCTCCGAACGCCGATTTCAAATACTTGGATTTTTAATGGAGCTTAGTGCCGCAGAAGATTGGACTACCATTCCATTATACCCACAATCTTATCGGCTAAGCAGAAGATTTTGTTTAGCAATCACCCCACCCGGCTAAGCCCTTGAATTTCACGCAAAATTTTTGTCAAACTTCACAATCTTGCTCGCCGCGTCATTGAGCACGTTGCCCTCATTAGAGTGGAGTATGTGCCGTCAAAGAACAGCGTTCAGGAACCAGTTTCGTAGAAAAAGGGGGCAAATAGTATTTTGTGGAAATGGCGATGTGTGGGGAGTGGGCGGTTTCCTGAGAGAGTTTCTCAAAAGTGGTATTTCGCCGTCATTGCGAAGGCGCACGCAGTGCGGCTGAAGCAACCCTTTCACTATGAGTGAAGATGGGCGTCGACAAAACCAAGCAGGCCAAAGGTTGCCGCGCCTGCTACGCAGGCTCGGTAAATTGGAAAAGGTGGTCGCCCTGGAGTTACGAAACTCCGATGCGTTGTTTGTAGTTGCGAGACAACAAA
>JAYSWN010000099.1:0-30570 GCA_043718025.1 Pseudomonadota bacterium | reverse complement strand
AACGAGATCCTTCGGCTGCGCCTCAGGACACGTTCCGGTCGGGAAGAAATTTAGGACCGCCCTTCGGGCGGATATTTTCATTTCCCGACAGGAACTAACTAGCCGCTTATGAACCGGTCAAAGAACTACAACTAACTTCTGTTAAGCCGAAAACCCTTATTGCCTAAGCCTTTCGCGAAAAACTCCGATTCTAATATTAGAGAGTCACACGTCTAGCTCGCGGAGGTTTTTCATGAAAACGTTCGTCGCTTCGCCAAGCGCCATTGCTTTCGCGCTTTGCCTTTCGTCAGTCACGTTCGGCCAAAACAGGCTCATTAATGGAGTTCCGGTGAAAGCCGGAACCTTCCCGCAAGTGGTACGAATTAACACTAACGGTTCGGGCTGTACCGCCACGATAGTAGGCAGAAATGTCATCATTACTGCCGCCCATTGTGCGGCAACTAACGCCGAATCTACATTCAAACTCGGCGGGAAAACGTATAGAGCAAAAATGACGCGGAGCCCTCTTTATCCAGGGAAAGACCACGATATTAACCTTGGCGTGGTTTCAGAAAACCTACCGGGAGAAATCTGGCCGGTTTCCATCGGTGGAATCGCTGAAAAAGGGACCTCACTTACGATCTTGGGCTACGGTTGCACCCAGGTGGGCGGAACCGGTGGCAACGATGGCATTCTCCGCAGGGGAGATTCGCAAATCACCGGCTTTTCCAATTACGATTTCGTTTCTAAAAAGGCCGGTGGCGGCGCTTTGTGCTACGGCGACTCGGGCGGACCCGCAATGACCGAAGAGCGTGGCAGTTTAGTGTTGTTGGGAATCAATTCGAAGGGAAACATAAAAGACACAAATTACAATGCCCGCCTCGACTCCCCCGAAAGCCAAGCCTTCCTCAACCAAATGGCAGACGAAAAAAATTTAGAAATTTGTGGCATCAACGTTTATTGCGATTGATTCACTGCACACCGTCGCTGTTTATACCCCTGATCTTTCTAGAAATAAATTCATTCGGCGCCGCGTAAATTATTGGGGCTGGGACAGTCCCAATCGGGAATGAAAATTGGCAGCGATTACGCGATACAGTATAATCAACGGGAGACGTTTGCCTTATTCCCTTTATCCTAAAAACTCTATGCCGAAATCAAAACCATCGCCGGCAATCGACTTGCCGGCCGATCATGGGCTTCCTCCCAATCCCTACAATCCGCACGCCTGGATCGTAGGAAATCCCAGCATAGGCGAACGAACTTGGATAGGAGCCTTCACTCTAATCGACGGATTGGGTGGGCTTACAATCGGAATGGGATGCGATATTTCATCCGGAGTGCAAATTCTAACGCACTCAACTGCGCGGCGTTGTGTTTCCGAAAGAAAACAACCCATGGAGACTCGGCCGACCGTAGTGGAAGATTTTGTTTTCGTGGGCACGAACGCGGTAATTCTGATGGGTTGCCATGTTGGGCATCACAGCATTATTGCCGCCGGCGCAGTTGTTCTGGAAGACACAAAAATTCCTCCCTATTCTCTGGTTGCGGGTATTCCGGCGAAGGTCATCAAAAGTCTGAAAGCCGATATCGCGCAATGGAAAGATAAAGCATGAAACGCGCCGGCCAAGAAACATTGATAAGCATCGTGACTCCCGCCTTCAATGAAGGGGAAAACCTCGCGGCACTCTATGAAGAGTTCAAAAAGGAGCTCGCTCATGCTGAGTTAGATTGGGAGTGGGTCGTGGTTGACGATCACTCTACCGATGAAACTCAACGAGTGCTCGAACTGCTTACGGCAAATGACCCGCGCGTGCGCGCCTTCCGCCTCTCCCGCAACTCAGGTTCCCACAACGCCATCGCTTGCGGACTCGACGAAAGCCGGGGCAACTGCGCGATCCTAATTGCCGGCGATTTGCAGGACCCGCCGAAAATAGTTTCCCGGCTCGTATCAGAATGGCGGCAGGGAGCCCAAGTGGTGTGGGCGGTTCGCGAGGCAAGAGAGGGTGAGTCAGCCTCTACCTTGCAATTCTCCAAACTATATTATTGGGTAATGCGACATATCTGCAAGATTGAGAACATGCCCGCAACGGGATCCGACTGTTTTCTAATCGATCGCATGGTAGTTGATGCCGTAAAAAAGTTCTCCGAATCAAACGTCAGCATTCTCGCACTACTGACGTGGGTAGGCTTCCGCCAAAAGTTCATTCCCTACGCGAAAAGTGCCAGAAGAAGCGGAGTTTCCGGTTGGACCCTAAGTAAGAAAATGAAGCTACTCATCGATTCGATCGCTTCTTTTACTTATCTGCCATTGCGAGCTATGTCGCTGGTGGGATTGTGCATCGCGACGCTTGGTTTTTGCTATGCCGTTCTGGTTTTTTGGAATGCATTTTTAGGCAATCCCATTCAGGGCTGGTCTTCGTTAATGATTGTAATCTTGCTCGTTAGCGGAATCCAAATGGCGATGATGGGAATTCTTGGTGAGTACATTTGGCGGGCTTTGGACGAATCTCGGCGCCGTCCCCGTTATTTGATTGAATGGACCTCTAATCCTTCGCAATCGAACCTCGCCCGCAACGTAGCATGCTAACCTTACTTTCTTTCTACCTCTGCCTTCACCTATGAACCTTCCCAAGACAGCTTTTGCTACCACCGTTGTTTTCTTGATTTACCGGCTTTTCTTCGCGGTGGATTTCAGCGATGAGTCCGCCTACATAACCATCCCGCTTCAGACTGCAATGGGCGCCATCCCCTTCGTTGATGAGACCAGCGTGCTGCAATTGGCCGGGTTACTGCTAGTCCCCATCTTTAAATTGTATCTGCTCCTTTTCCCGAGTCATGAAGGGATAATGCTCTTTGCACGAATCCTTTTTTTGGCAGTGTGGGCAGGCGGCGCGTTCTATTTAGTATTAAGCCTAAGAAAGTCGTCTAAATTTCCGCGCGGTTTTTCGGAGAATGCTCTTTGGTTAGCTACGCTCGGTTGGATTCCGGCTATTCCAGTTAACCTCATGGGCCTAAGCTACAACAGTCTCGGGGTCCTTTTTCTTCTTTTGGGACTCTGGTCGGGATGGCGCGGCCGCACCGAGCCATTACGGTTCGCTTGGCGACTCTCCTTGTTTCTAAGTCTATCCTGCTGGTGTTATCCGGGCTACGGCGTGGTCCTCGTGCCATTCTGCATCGTTTGGTGGTTGACCTTGCCCGCCCCACGATGGCCGCTTCTAAAAAACATGCTTTTGGGTGTCACTCCCTTGTTGCTACTCATTATCCTGATTATCGCCTTCGCCGGCGTGCCAACTTTTTTGAACACCCTCCTTGGATTCAACGGACAAGGCGAGGCCTTTACACCCATTAGAGTATGGACCCTCGTCAAAAGGCTCTTACCGATTGTGGGACTGCGTTCCGTACTTCCTTGTGCCCTCTTTCTTGCCGGTATCTCATTTTTTTTTCAACGCCGGTACCCTCGCCATTTTTCGCGCTACGTCGCGGGCTTGGTTGCCGTTGGCTTCGCAGCGCTAATTAGCACTCGCCCCTACTTCGGCAGCATCTACTTCGCTTACGATCTTTCAGTGAGAGCGGCGCTTTCTTTTCCCGTGCTACTGTTACTCCGGCCGATGAGAGATCGTTATTCAATAGCGATGTGGGTTTGGTTACCCTGCTTACCTTTGGGTTTGATTTCCGCTTTGAGTAGCACATCGGGTTTGAGCAATGTCGGATTAGGACTTTTACCGTGTCTTTTCCTGGCGTTGCTTTGGTTGGGCGAATGGTTAGAAATCGTTACGCAAAAACTGCCCAACGATGCTCTAAAAAAAATAAGTAACGTAGCGTTTGCCCTAGTAAGTTTAGTCGCACTCGCCAAAGGAACTCTCTTTGGCACCTTTTTTTATGATGATAAATACGCTCTGCTTACCCATCAAATTACAAAAGGGCCCTACCGTTGGCTATTTACCACTCCAGAAAAAGGGCGCTTCCTAGAGGGGATTGCCACCGATCTTACCGAACACATTCCAGACGGCGCGTGGATTACTTTCTATACTTTTCAAGGCGGTCTACTACACGGTTCCTTCCGAAACGCGGCGAGCTCCGGATGGGTGATTGGCACGCCTGAAGGGCTGGAACGAAGCCGACTAAAGATTCTCTCCCGACCGCGGGAAAATCATTACTTCTTCCTATACAAAAAACTCTATTACTCTAGCGGCTATATCAACCTTCAGAAGAACAACCCCTCGCCCGACGTAATGGTCGAACTTACAAAACACGGATTCTCGCCAATTCTAGAGAGAGAAAATTACACACTTTTGAAAAGAACGCCCCTTTAACTGAGCTCACATTTCAGAGGATTTTTTTTCGCTCGCGCCCTTCTTTACTGGCGCGGAGGGCAACCAATTTTGAATGGTGAGCTGAGCCGCCAACGCACGGTAGTCTAGGTTCTGCGCGTCCATCCAAGCCGCATACTTTTTAAGGCCTTCGCTGACCGGGGTAAAGGTTAAGTCAGGAAGTAAGCGGCCGGCTTTTGCGGTGTTGGCCCCAAGTCGGCGAATGTCCCCAGGCCGGTCCTCGACGAATCTACTCTTTACGCTGACCCCGGTAACCCGACCCAACGCCTCACAAATCTGATTAATCGAAATCGCCTCACCCCGGGCTAAATTTAAGCTTCCCCCGAGCAGGCTATCGCAGGCGGCGCTTAAGATAATTGCCTTTGCCGTGTCTTCGACGAAGGTAAAATCCCGGGTCTGATTTCCATCTCCGAAGATTACGGGCTGCATGCCGGCGCGAAGCAGAATGAAGAAACGAGGAATGACTTCGCCTAAGGCCCCTTCATAATACGAGCGTGGTCCATAGGCATTAAAAGGTCTGACCACCATCGTGGGAAGTCCATGCGTTTCATGAAATGCCAAGGTGTAATGTTCACCAACCAGCTTCGAGCTGCCGTAAACTGTGCTCGGGATTTTCGGTGACTGCTCGTCAAGATGGATTGCCCCCAGACGGTCAGTGGAATTTCCGTAAACTTCCGATGAAGAGCAGTAAATATAACGCTGAACTCCGGCTTCGCGCGCCGCGATCAGAGTGTTCAAGGTTCCAGTTGCATTCACTTCGTGATTGGTCAAAGGCTCGGTGAGTGACAAACGCACGCAATGCGTCGCCAGATGAAATACATAATCGGCGCCGTGAAACGCATTTTTCACCAGAGGGAGGTCCCTCACATCGCCTTCTACCAATTTAAAGTACGGGTTTCCATCGTGCTGGACAAGATTTCGTCGATTCCCCGAGGCAAAGTTGTCGATTACGGTGACCTCATTCTTTAGCGCAAGAAGTTGATCCACCAAGTGGCTACCGATAAACCCCGCCCCGCCGGTTACGACAATTTTCTTAGCCTTAAGCGGCATGGCGAGCCTTTTCGTTTTTACTTTCAGTGCAAGCCTTACGCAACGTTGTGGCGACCTTTTCCTGCTCGCCCGCCGTCAAAGCATGAAAAAGCGGAAGACTAATACCGGTGTCTTGCGCTCGCTCGCTCTCCGGTAACGGGGAGCCAAGCCGAGACAGTTCTTTACCCTCAAACGCCGGCTCGCGATGGGCGCACATGACTCCCCGACGTGTGGCAATGCCGTGGTCGAGCATGTATTGCATTATCTTATTCTGATCGAGAAATGACGGAAGCCGAACGCAATACGTTTGGAAATTTGTCTTGGCCCAATTGGGTTGCTGCGGAAGCTCAAGACCCGCAATGTCGGTTAACAAACTCTGGTAGCGCGCAGCCTGTGAGCGCCTGACCGCTAGAATTTCGGGTAGCCGTTTAAGCTGTTCGCGGCCGATGGCGGCTTGGATATCCGTCAGACGATAGTTGAATCCTTTTTCTAGGTACTTTTCGAACACCACCTCTTTTGAGCCGTGTCGAACCGCATCGGGGACACTCATGGAATGCTGGCGCCAAAGACGAAATTTGGCGTCCCAATCACGATTCAGGGTTGTGATCATGCCGCCGTCTCCGGTGGTGAGCAATTTTCTCGGGTGGAAGGAAAAGCAGGCAATGTCGGCGATGGGGCTACCGATCTTTTTCCATCGGCCATTTTCAACAATCTCACTACCGATGGCGCACGCGGCATCTTCGATCAAAGCAATGTGATACTGCTGGGCGATTTTCTTCAGCTCTAACACATCACATGGCATGCCCATTTGGTGGACACAAAGAATAGCGCGCGTACGTGGTGTGATTGCCGCCTTCACTTTTTGCGGCGATACGTTGAACGAGTGCGGACTAATATCAACAAAAACCGGCTTGGCGCCGCAGTAAAGAATGCTATTTGCGGTGGCGATAAACGAGTGGCTCGGGGTAATCACTTCGTCACCCGGCATGACGCCGACGGCCAGCAAGGCCAAATGCAGAGCGGATGTGCAGCTAGAAACCGCACAGGCGTATGGGGCACCCACGTACGCCGCAAACTCATTCTCAAACGCCAGTACCTCAGGACCTTGAGTCACCCAGAGTGAGGTGATCGCGCGTGATGCAGCTGAAATTTCTTCGGCGCCCAAAAAAGGGCGGCTAAGGGGGATCATTTTTTCCATTTTTTTCCCGTTCGGATTTGCGATTAAGCCGCCTTGGGCAATCGAACACGTTTGCGCGAATTAGCAACCTCATCCAGCTCAACCGGTTCGCCGTTGCGTTGGAGGCTAGCGCTCGCGGCCTCCAAAATGCGTACTATCCGCCGACCGCAGTAAGCGTCAGATTGTGGTTTATTGCCTTGGGTAATATAGGTGTGAAAGGCGGCAAGCATCGAGGAAAGCGCTTCACGCGAGTCAATCGCCGGAGCGACCATATCACCGGACCGATAGCTGGCCCTGAGCTGGTGGCCTTCCCCGGCGGCATTAATCACCATTCCTTTGTCGTAAATCTTTATCTTTTCGATCGAAAGGTTGTCGTCGTAGATGGCCATCTTCTTGGTGGCACCCACCATTACCGTGCGAATTTTGACCGGAGCCACCCAGTTGAGATTTAGGTGGGCTACGAAACCATCATCGTAGGTTAGGTGACAGTAGCAAATGTTAGTGTTTGAAGGATCGTAGTGGGTGGCGCCGAGTACCGAGACCGATTTAGGGGCCTTTCCCTGAAGAAATAGATCGAGAATTGAAAGATCGTGCGGAGCTAAGTCCCAAAGCACATTGGTCAGGGGCTGAAAACCACCAAGATTAACCCGTACCGAATCATAATAGAGAAGGTCTCCGAACGCCCCACTACTAATCTGCTGAGCGAGGTACTGAACCGCAGGATGATAAACGAAAGTGTGGTCCACCATTACCAATCGATCATTCATTTTTGCGGTGGCGATAATTTCGTCGCATTCTCCAATGGAAAGGCCCAACGGCTTCTCCACAAGCACATGCATTTTCTGGTTGAGGCAAGCGGTCGCAAGTTCTCGGTGGGTAGAGGGAGGGGTCGCGATCACAACGCAGTCGGGCTTAGATTTGCGCAGCAAGTCATCCAGCGTAGCAAAGATCGGTATATGACCATACGCAGCAAGCGCCCGCTGAGCGGCAACCGGGGAAGGCTCAACGATTCCCACGACGTTGAATCCACCGTGCGAGATTAAGTTGCGAAGCAGGTTGGGTCCCCAGTAGCCGTAACCAATAAGTGCCGCGTCCAGCTTTTTAAAGATGTTTGATTTCATGCGACTCAATTAAGAAAGGGGTTAGCGTAAAGAGCCAGAGAAATGGGAGAGAACTAAGAAAACCAGTGCTTGTTTTGGGCCTTCTTGATTAAATTATAAAGCAAGCCTCGTCAGGTTGCCACAACGCAGACGAACTACCGAACTCGAAAAGGGCTACCGCAATGCCGTCCGAAACTATTCCACAAATGAGTCTCACTGCTCTCTTTGCCACCCACAAACAAGAGTTTCTTGAGGCGATAGAACGGGTCGTTTCCCGATCGGCGTTCGTCGGAGGAGATGAGCTGTCCGCCTTCGAGCTAAAATTTGCCAATTGGCATGGAGAAAAAATGAGGGTGGCGGGCTGCGGCAACGGTACCGACGCCATTTTATTGGCGGCCAAAGCCCTTAATTTGCCGGCCGGCAGCGAAGCCATCGTACCCGCCATGACCTATTTCGCCACGGTGGAAGGGCTCGTTCACGCGGGAATCAAAGTAAAACTAATCGATATCGACCCCAAGAGTTGGACACTGGACGCTTCAAAAGTTGAAGCGGCGATGACGGACAAGACTCGTTTAATTGTGCCGGTCCACCTCTATGGTCGAATGGCCGAGATGGATCGTCTGCGTGAAATCGCCGATCGTTACCAGTGCGCAATCCTAGAGGATGCTTCACAAGCACACGGCGCTAAATGGAAATCCAAGCCAGTTGGGTTTTGGGGCGACGTGGCAACCTACAGTTTCTATCCCGGAAAAAATTTGGGAGCCTTTGGTGACGCTGGCGCGGTGGCCTCCCGACGTGGGGATCTCATCGACATAATCCTCAAGCTTCGCAATCACGGAGGAATCATTAAGTATCACCACGAGGTTATGGGTTTCAATTCCCGTTTGGACAATCTGCAGGCCGCGATTCTCAACGTGAAAATGAAGTACATCGATTCATGGAACGAAGCTCGCCGTCGAGTGGCGGCAAGATACTTCGACGCCTTTCAAGATTTAAACCAGATGACACTTCCCGATCGCGACGATCGCAGCACCCACGTTTTTCATCAATACGTAGTTCTAGTCGACAAAAGGGAAAAGTTTATGGACTTTTTAAAGGAGCGGGGCATTGAAACCGGCGTTCATTACCCAAAAGCGTTGCATCAGCTGCAGGCCTTGTCCGAATTCAAAAGCCAAAGCTTTCCCTGCGCCGAGAATTTAGCCAGTCGATGCGTCTCAATGCCGATGTGCCCCACTTTAAACGATGACGCCGTCGCTCGCATTTGCCAAGTGGTGCGCGATTACTTCGGAAAATAAATGAACTCAACATTACAGAAAAACAAAGACATTTTTATCCATGAACTGGCCCGCTGCGAAACTTCGCACGTGGGTTCGGGCACCCGAATCTGGGCTTACGCCCACGTGATGGCTGAGGCCCAATTGGGCAGCGACTGCAACGTGGGTGAGTCGGTCTATATCGAGAATAAAGTTTCGATCGGAAATGGCTGTACCATAAAAAACCAAGTCGCCATTTGGGATCGGGTCACGCTTGAAGATCAGGTGTTCGTGGGCCCGAATGCGGTTTTTACGAACGACCTTAAGCCGCGCGCATTTTTAAAGCGAGACAGCTCGGTACTTTTGGCCACGTTGATCAAGCGCGGAGCCACGATCGGCGCCAACTCGACCATTGTTTGCGGCATCACCGTGGGTGAATTTTCGATGGTTGGGGCCGGCGCGGTGGTTATTAAAAACGTGGCTCCGCATACCCTAGTGGTGGGCAACCCCGCCCGACCGATTTGTCGTATTTGCTTCTGTGGTGAAAAGTTAGATGCTAAAGATTTCTGTTCGGCCTGCCAACGAAAGCTATTGGATAACTCGCTGCAACTGACCCAGCAGTTATTGAAACAGCAACATTAAATTTATTCCCAAGCGGCCGACAACATGACTTCGAGTAGATTTAAATTATCCTGGAGGTTCGGATACTGGCTTGGCTTTGCGAAAAAAGCATCTTCAATCAATCGGTGAGCTATTTCAATGTAGCCTTCCAACCAGCCCATGGCGTGGTACGGCGCCTGTCCGGAACCCAACGACGTTTCCTGCCTGGTTATACGCCGCAAGTTTCTTCCCTCGCCTAACCAGATCTCGTCGGGATTTAAAAACGACCAACTCGCACTGCCTTTAGTTCCCAAGACAGTAACTTCAAACTGATTGGTCGCCCCATGAACATTCTTCGAAACCGAGGCGTAGCCGCGGCGGCCGTTTGAAAACGAAAACGAAAGTTGCGCATGGGAGTCGCGGTGCGCGCTTTCAGCGTTGGCGTATGACCTCCACCCTTTTATTTGCGTAGGATTTTCACCGTAAAGAAAAGAGATCGAGTCGGCCATGTGGGTTCCCAAATCTAAATAGGCATCGGATTGGCCAGAAAGCCGAATGTCATTCTTCCAATTGGCCGAAAGGCTATTTGAAGTTGGCTGCAAAGCCTTCTCGGCGGCGGATGATTGCCAGTATCGCCCTTCAATAGAAAATACGTTCCCTAAACTTTCCGTTTCGATCAGCTGTTTCAAACTCTGAACTCCCCAGCTCAGGCGATATCCATGCAAAACTGCGGTTTTTACCGTGGTTTCGCGAAGTCGAACCACTTGCTGGAGATTGATGCACGCGGGTTTTTCGCAAAGAATAGCGCTAACGTTAGCGGCGTTTGCTTCAATTATGGCGTCGGCGTGAAGGCCATGCGGATTGGCGATACAAACAAGAACCCGTTTGTTCTCTCCCATGGCCTCAATTAGGGGGGTTCCCCTTTTAAGGGTCAAAGGAGCCAGAAGCTTAAGGTCTGGCCTTAATATATTTAAGCAGGCCAAACTTTTGGCAATGGCCTCTCCGGCGCGCCCACTTCCGAAAACGATCGGCGTAATTGGCATCTTCCCCTCCGCAGCCTTAGTACTCCGCCGCTGCTGCGATTGAAAGGGGGGGCCAAAAAGTTTCCGGGGCAACTCCCCACTAGCAAGATGGTCAGTTAATCATTGAAACGGAATGTAGGCAGCGTAAGGCATCCAGATTCTTTCGAGCCATGCTTGGGTGAAGGGGCCTGCCCCTTTAGCTAAAGCGCGAAGCCGACGATCGGAAAGTCGAGGGTCACTTTCGATCGCAAAATATTTTTGAGTGGCCTCGCTTCGTCTTCCTAGTAAATCAAGTGCGCGAGCTTCGTATAAGCGCAGCTCAAAATACTCAGGAGGAACTTCGGATAGACCCGCGGCCTTTTCTTCGACCAGAGCCACGCCCCTCTGTAGCGAGGCCAATCCTGCTTCATGCTCACCCAAGCGCAGCGAAAGAATCCCTTCTACTAAAAGCCCTTCCGGAAACTCGAAATATTTCAGCGCGATCCTAATCTTGGTTAGTGCCGGCGCATGATTTCCCTCGAACGAATCTACAAAACTCGAAATGTAACTGCGCTTAGCCTGACCCATGCTTGGGTTGCCGAATTGATATCCCGGCAATGACTCCCCGGTTCTCCCCTCTTCACCGGCCAATAACCGGCCAACGTCAAACTGGGCGTAGCTTCCAAGATGAATCGGTGACTCACCCTCGGCCGCCCAAAATTTCATTTGGACCATATCAAAGAGGACACTTTGAATATTGTAGACCTGAGAAACGGTACGATTCGCCACTTTCGGCTCATTCCAATACGGGTCCCAATGATCGCAAAGGGCCTGAACGGCGGCCGCGGGTGCGAGCCCGGCTCCCGCTTTCTTTACCAGCTCTAGTAGTCTTTCACGGCGACAGTGGTTGTCCCAATTCATTCGCGAGGTGGTGGCGTATTCAAAGGCTTGACACGATGTGGTTTGAAATTGGTTCGAATGGCCCAGGGCGCCACCTTCGAGTTTCTTTATTCCTCGGCCATTCGGCGAAAGCTCGTATAAAAAGCCCTCGCCGGTTTTCCCGTCGGCCACCACGAACGCCCATGACGCGCTCACCTGTGCCTTCGCCAAAACTTCTTCGGCCTGAGCGAGAGTTGAACACTCCCGCAAAATTTGTTCCCCAAATACGAAGGGCAACTGCCCCTTAATTCGAGCGGTGCGCGAGTAGTGCTGATGCACCGAAACGGCGATTTGCGCTTCGTTTAACCCGGTTATTCCGGCTAAGGGCACTCCGGCCGACAAAACGCCCACGTAATTTAAACCACGAGCGGGTTGAAAGGTTTGAATCACCGGGAAGCGGTCCCAGTAGTTCACACCGGGGAAATCTAAATTTCTTCCGAGAAAAAACGACGATCCGTGGGCTAAAAAACTGGTACAACCAAAACGGGGCGCATCGGAGGCCACGAAGTCCCCGGGCCGAAAACTCACCCAGATAGATTGCAAAAACGGCAACAGGTCGGGAAGCACCAGCGCCGTCATGATGCGGTTTTTATCTTCACCAAGCGCTTCGCGCATTCCCTCCATGCGCTCGTTCATCCACGGGGGAACATTTTTAGCAAAGGTGTGAAGCAACCAGGGTAGCGTGACGCCGGTAGCTTGCTTCATAGCCCAAGTTTGCCACTTACCCAGGCCGTGCGGCTGTTGAATGCGCTCCCAGAGCCTAAAATAGAAGTCGAGCATTCCCGCTCTGGCCGAAGCGCGCAATTGCTCGCCATGTTGACGCCCCATCTCACGATCGCTCCCGCGCGTAACTAAACAGTGAAATCGGTAATCAGATTGTTTGGTCATAAAAATCTTGCGGCAATATACAAAGGCCCGTTAGTTCGATAATTTTACCTCACTTCCATGAATTCACTCCTTAAGTCATTACGCCAGATTGGTACCCTTTTTCGAAAAGCACCGTTCTTGATTCTCCTCCTCCAGCTACCTGAGGTTTCGGTGGATTGGCTCGACCGCCTCTTTCGCGACGCGTTCGAAGCTAAACCGTTATTGGGGGCGGGTATTCTGTTTCCCTACTTCATTTTGGCTTCGTCGCTCAGTACCGCCCTCACCGCTTTGGCGGCGAGAGAACTAGAAAATGGACGACCAATAAAACTCGGCTGGCTCATCGCGCAGGTAGGCAAACGAATATTCCTTTTCTTGAAAACCTCATTCGCCTGCGGCCTATTTATTGTGGTGGGAATGCCCGTGCTGATTCCAGCACTCTATTTCATGACGGTCTACCTCTTCGTGCCCGTATTAACGGTCTTCGATTCTCCGGCGCCCGCCCTAACTATGTTAGCGCGCTCTAAAAGGCTGGCGAAGTTAGATTTTTTAAAAGTATTCTGTTTCACCCTGTTCTTCTTAGGAGTCGGGGTCGTCTTTTTCCTTATCCAGGGTGAAATCGATAAATGGCTCATTGATCAAATGAACTTTCCGGCGATTTCTGGAGCTTTTGCAGACTCTATTTTCGCTTTGGCCCTCGGAGTGACCGTAAACTTGGGCGTTTACGTGCTTTACGGGCACTTAAATCAGATGCGGATTTTGAAAACCAATGAAATACCGGGCGATTCCGCCCCTCGGCAGAACAGTTAATTAGTTTATTAATTCAATCGCTTAAACAAAAACGCATTCGCTTGATGATCACAATTTCAGTTTTTCCACTTGCCACGGATAGGGGAAATCGCTAAACACAATGACGCCGCTCGTCTAACGCGTTTAGTTATCTCTAGTTGCAGAGGGAATGTTCCCGGCGTATAGACAGCACAAGATTTTTAACGACTTACGTTCCCTCCCCAAGGGAACGTAAACCCCCAACCCATGTAAGGGGCGACTTCGGTAAAACGAAGTCGCCCCTTAGTATTTTTGGGGCTACAATTCCCAATCATTCTCAAGAAATTTAACGGGTTTACACAGTTCTTGCCGGAGTCAGCCGCATCCCCTACAAAATGGCAACGGAGACTTCCATGGCACCTGAGATTGAGAACCACATCACTTCAAAACAGAGGTCGAACACCGCAAAGACCGCCACCTCGCCACCCTCTTTTGCGAAGGGAATGTTCCTAGGCCACATCCTTTCCGAAAAAGTATTCCCCTACGCTGAATTGCCGAAAGAGCAGCAAGCATTGGTCACTATGACCGTAGATGCCATCGAAAAAATGGGCAAATCGATGGACGTGGCGCGGATCGAGGAAAACAAAAAAATTCCATCAGAAATCCTCGCCCAGCTAAAAGAGATGGGCCTTTTTGGTTTGGTGATTCCTGAAGAGTACGGCGGATTCGGACTCAATACCACCGGTTACGTGCAGATTCTAACCGCAATCGGCAACGTCGACACCAGCCTAACCGCCACCGTAGGCGCTCATCAGTCCATTGGATTGAAAGCGTTACTTCTATTCGGCTCTAAAGAGCAAAAACAGACGTACCTTCCGAAACTGGCTTCTGGCGAAATGATTGCTGCGTTCGGACTCACTGAACCAGGAGCAGGCAGTGACGCCCGGAGCATAAAAACTAAAGCGGAGCTGAGTGCAAATGGAAAACACTATATTCTCAACGGCAGCAAAATCTGGATCACTAATGGAGGAATCGCCGACTTCTTCACCGTCTTTGCCCGTACCGAGCACAAGAAGCCCGACGGAAGTAAAAAAGACAAAATCACCGCCTTTATCGTCACTCGCGACATGGATGGATTTTCTTCCGGTCCTGAAGAAAAAAAAATGGGATTGGTCGGAAGCTCCACGACCACTCTGAATTTCGAAAATGTGAAAGTACCGATTGAAAATGTTCTGGGCGAGCCAGGCGACGGTTTTAAAGTGGCACTTTCCGTTTTGAACAATGGTCGCCTTGGTCTTGCTGGCGCGTGCGCCATTGGTTCTCGGGCGATTATAAAATTGTCGGTGGACCACGCCACCCAACGAAGGCAGTTCGATAAGTCATTAATCGAGTTTGGCCTTATCCAATCAAAGATCGCCAACATGACCATCGATGCCTACGCGGCAGAAGCGATGGTGCGAGTTTCTGCTCATCTAATGGATAGCGGCGAAGAGGACTATTCGATCGAAACCGCCATGTGCAAAATCTTTTGCACCGAAATGGAGTGGCGCACGATCAATGAGGCCCTACAAATTTCGGGTGGCTCAGGTTACATGAAGGAATACCCCTACGAAAAAGTGCTGCGCGACAGTCGTATTTTTACGATCTGGGAGGGGACCAACGAAATCCTTCGCCTTATGGTGGGACTTTCGGGCCTACAAGCGCCGGGAGAACAGCTCAAAGTCTTGGCTAACGTCATTAAGCAGCCGCTAAACGACATTATGCATTCGCTCGGCGTACTCAGCGACTTTGGTGTGCGATGGATTCAGCGCCGCGTGACTACCCGTGAGCACCTAGCGGGAGTTCATCCCGATTTTGCCAAAGAGGCCGCCACTTTCGAAAAATACACATCCTTGTTCGCGGCCGAGGTAGAGACCTCCCTACTCCGGCACGGGAAAAGGATAGTGGAAAACCAGTTCGCGGTTCGTCGTTTGGCTGACATCTCCATTGACCTGTACGCCATAGCTTGCGTACTTTCTCGCGCGAGCAAAGAGCGAGAAACAAAGAATGAGATGTTGCCCTCCGCCCAGATTGCCAAAGCATTTGTTCGTAAAGCTCGGCGTCGGGTGGCAGAAAATATTCGTCGTATGGCCAAGAACGATGACGAGCTTGAAGCGAGCATCGTGAACAAAATCATCCAAAAGGGTGACTTCCCTGCATCGGCAGTGTTTCTGTAATTTATGTTTTTGTAGTTAGGAGTCCGGGGTGTTCGAGTCACTTACAGAGAAATTATTAAACACGTTACGAACGATTTCAGGCAAAAATCGTCTCACTGAAGAGACGATCGACGAAGTTTGTCGCCAACTGCAGACCAGCCTGCTTGAAGCTGATGTGAACGTTAAAGTCGTTAAAGACTTCGTTCAATCGGTTCGCGAGAAGAGCCTAGGCGAAGTGGTTCAGAAGAGCCTTTCTCCCGAGCAGCAGTTCATCAAAATTGTTTACCATGAGCTGGCCAATATGATGGGTGGCGAGGCCACCCCGCTCAACTTTAAGGTGCGGCCGCCGGCTATATTCATGGTCGTGGGCTTGCAAGGTAGCGGTAAAACCACCACGGCAGTAAAGCTCGCTAAGTACCTCAAAGAGACTTTAAAGAAAAATGTCGTAGGCGCCTCAGTTGACCTATACCGGCCCGGGGCCATTGAACAATTACAAGTTCAGCTTGAAGCATTAGGGGTTGAGCACATTGAAAATAATGTGACTAACTCGGCGCGCGACCGCGCCATTATGGCGCAAGAAGAGGCGATTCGCCGACAAGCAGACGTGTTGTTGTTAGATACGGCCGGCCGACTTCACGTCGATCAAGAGATGATGGACGAAATTCAGGAAGTGGCTCAGGCCCTCAATCCCGCTGAAATTTTATTAGTAGTAGATGGAATGATTGGCCAAGTTGCGGTCGAAGTTGCCACCGCCTTCAAAGAACGGTTGCCACTAACGGGCGTGGTGCTCACCAAGCTCGATGGCGATAGCCGTGGTGGAGCGGCCCTTTCGGTTCGCGCGGCAACTGGTTGCCCGATTAAATTCTTAGGGGTTGGCGAGAAAGCTGGCGAACTCGAGGTCTTTCACCCCGATCGCTTGGCCTCGCGC
The DNA here is from genome assembly GCA_043718025.1 of Pseudomonadota bacterium. Classification (GTDB taxonomy): domain Bacteria; phylum Bdellovibrionota; class FAC87; order UBA2466; family UBA2466; genus JBGSST01. Next base: position 14,403 of record JAYSWN010000099.1, on the reverse strand, counting down.
ATTCTCGACATGGGCGATTTGCTTTCGCTCGCGGAAAAGGCGCAAGCGAGCATCGACCCAGAAGAAGGGCTAAAGCTTGCCAAAAAGGTAAAAAAGAACGAATTCACCTTAGCTGACTTTTATTTACACCTTCAGCAGATTAAAAAGATGGGCTCGTTTGAAAACCTTCTGAAGTTCCTACCTGGAATGGGGCAGGTTTCTAAGCAGCTGGCGGCAATGCCACCTCCCGACGCGGAGTTAAAAAAGATTGAAGCCATCATCTTGTCGATGACGCCTGAAGAACGCACCGATCACAACGTGATCGATGGCAGCCGGCGACGCCGGATTGCAGGAGGCAGCGGCACGAAGGTGGAAGATGTAAACCGGTTGATGAAGCAGTTCTTAGAAGCTCGGAAGATGATGAATCGCTTCACTAAGTCGGCTATGGGAAAACGTAGAAGTTTGTGGTAAGAAATCGAGCTTTTGAAAGAGGATCTGATTACGATGGCAACTGTTATCCGAATGGCAAGACACGGAACTAAGAAACGCCCCTATTATCGCTTGGTTGTGCAGACCAAAACTGCCCCACGCGATGGCAAGTTTATTGAACATATCGGCGCCTTCAATCCGCTAAAGGACTCTGTAGGTGTGTCGGTTGAGCGTCCTCGCCTCGAGTATTGGCTCAGCGTTGGTGCAAAAATGTCGCATACCGTTGCTAGCTTGTTAAAGCCGGTAATCAAGAGCTGGAGCGCCCCGGTCGAAGGGGTTACCGAGCAAGCTCCGGCCGCGCCGAAAGCAAAAAAGCCTGCAAAAAAAGCCGCAGCTGAAGCGTAATCGCTGATGGCGAAAATGGTACTGATCGGTACGGTCGTCAAACCTCATGGTTTGGACGGGTCCGTACTTGTGCGCACGGACACCGGCCAAGAATCAGCGCTGGAATACGTGCCGACTCTCTTCTTAGGGGCTTCCCCCGAACAGACCCAAGAGTACGAGATTTTAGAGTCCAGCTGGATGCCCAAGGGATGGAAAGTCACTCTCGCCGGCATCGAACGCATTGAAGCCACCGACCCAATAATGGGGCAAAAAGTCTTTGTAAATCGTGAGGATCTCGATGCACCCCAGGAAGACGAGTTCTACCTCTCTGACCTAGAAGGCATGAAGGCCGTGGATGAACAAGGCAAGGCTTTAGGCCGCTTTCTTCACGCCGAAGCAGTCCCCTTCTCCACCGACCGCTGGTGGTTTGAAATTAACGGGCAACAAATCGCGGTTCCTGCTACTAAGGCCTACTTGAAGAAGGTCGATGTTAAGGCGGGCACGATCATTTTGGGAAACCTAGATGAGCTCGTAAAACACCAATAATGAAATTTTCGTTTATCACCCTATTTCCTGAAACCATCCACGCCTGGTTAACGACCAGCATCATGGGGCGCGCCCATGAAGCCGGCCTTTTTGAATATGAAGCCATTCAGCTGCGGGATTTTGCCACCGGCCCCCACCGTACGGTCGACGACGTCGCCTATGGTGGGGGTGGCGGCATGGTTCTCAAGGTGGAGCCACTGGTGGCGGCGGTAGAAGCGGTTAAAGCCAAAATGCCGAGTGAAAAATCGCTCGTGGTGGTTCCGGCACCAGGCGGCACACTTCTCACCCAAGACTTGATTCAAGGGCTTCACCATCGTCAGCCAAAGGGTCACTTCATTCTGATTTGCGGTCATTACGAGGGGTTAGATCAGCGGTTTTTGGACCATTGGGTTGACCTGGAACTCTCGATTGGCAATTTTGTGGTTTCCGGAGGAGAGCTCCCCGCTTTGCTATTTGCCGATGCCCTGATTCGCGGGCTGGATGGAAGCCTAGGCCATCCCGAAGGTTACCGTACAGAATCGTTTCAAATTGAAGACCCCGATACCGGCGCAAAGTTAATTGAATACCCCCATTACACTCGACCCGCCGAATTCCGAACGTTAGTCGTGCCACCGATTCTACTGAACGGAAACCACAAAGCGATTGCCGGATGGAGGCTTGAACAAGCACGCAAACGCTCTTTACCAAGACAAAAGACCGCCCATTTTGACAATGCAGATAGCCGCTCAGATACTCCCTTCCATGTCTGACTATTTCGCTCTGGGAATCTTAGGATTCGATCACGTGGAATTTGCCGTAGCCGATCTCGAAAAGGTTTCGCCGCTCTTTCTACGGATGGGCTTTGAAAAAGCTGCGGTGCGAGAGCTGAAAGATCGCAACCTGCGCTCGGTGCTCTTTTCTCAAAACCAAATCACCGTGGTGTTGACGCAAAGCACCAGTCTTGGCCCGCAGAAAACTGATTCAATTTCTAAGTTTGTCGAAGCCCACGGCGATGGGCTTTATCAAATTACCTTCCGCTGCAAAGACGCCATGACCGCTTTCGAACTGGCCGTCCAGCGCGGCGCCCTGATGGCCGACGGGCCAAAAACCATTTCCCGTGACTTCGGACAAGTGCATTTTGCGTCGATAAAAGCCTTTGGTGACGTGAGGCACGGTTTTATATCGCGAGAAGGAAGCCTGTTCTCTGAAGGCTTTGAATTACCCTTTCGTTCGCAAAATGAAGGCGGAGGGTTGACGGAAATTGACCACATTGGGTCGGTAATTCCCCAAGCCAATCTAGCAGATTGGCTGCAGTTTTATCAGCAGGTCTTTGGCTTAAAGGCTTCTCCCCTAGTAGCGGACGGGCCAGAATCGCCAAAAGCATTAGAGAGTCCTGATGGCGCAATTAAGATGACTTTTAATCAGTCGCTGATCGCGGCGAATCAGGTTCAAGATTTTTTGGATGTGAACCATGGCGCGGGTGTGCAGCACCTTGCATTGGCCTCAACAGAAATGGCTCAGAGCCTACAGAAGCTGAAAAAAGGGGGGGTCGCCCTTTTAACCACCGCTGACAATCCCCAGAACGCACTGGCCCAAGTTTATAGCCAAAACGTGATCGGACCGTTTTTCTTTGAGTTCATACAAAGAAACAGTGGGGTGGGATTTGGTACGCCAGTCACGGCGAATGCTTAACTTCCGGTCTCACTCTTTTGATGGCTCCCGATAGTGCAGGAACACCTCAATGGGCTTTTGGGGGGCCAACTCTCCCTTGCTCACCTTTTTTTTGCCTTCTAGCACGGCAAAACCCCGCACTTGCCCATTCTCTTTGCGATCGAAAAGGCGAACCCCGATTTCCCACTGCCCCGATGGACTAGTCGGCAATTGAACCGGCAGAGCCTGACCCGTGGTGCCCCATCCCGTGCCCTTTTGCGGGGACGCAGTTCGCACCAACTCTTGGCCTTCGGGCAAGGCCTGCACCCGTATCTCCCAGTGACTTGCCCTATCGATTAGTAACTGGAAGGCCGGTTTAGAGCGCTGGAACGCGGCGGGCAGTCGAGGATGGATCGGAATTTGCTCGCCGTCTCCCCCGCAACCGGTTAAAAGGGTCGCGATCGCGGTAGAACAGATCAATAGGCTTATTTTAGGTTTCGTAAACTTCATGAAAATCAAAGTTGCGAGACCTGTTCCCAACCTTTCAGTTCAATGGTGAATAAAAAAGGTTTGAAACCCGGTCACTAGGGAACAGATGCCGACACCCCGAAAGGGGCTATCCCGGCGCGTGAACAAGCCATTGAGAATCAAAAGATATTGACACTTTGCCCCGCCCATAGGAAAAATCGGGGACTCATTTTTTGGCGCTTGGCGACCGTTTTTCACCGAGCTGGCGCAACCATTAAAGACGGTTTGAGTTAAGTTTCAGTATTTCGGGAGATCGATTTAAGTATGGCTTTGCAAAACCAGGGAGTGGGCGATTCAACCTCCAGCCGGACCTCCAAGCGGGTTAACATTGATGATTCAAGAGGACCAGGATTTATGAAAAATCGTCGTCAGCACCTTTCCATATCGGAACTTCCGGAACTTCCGGAAAAAGACACAGAACTCGAAAGTCGAATTGAAGCGTTGAAAGAAGACGGTTTTACGTTTTCTCAATTGCTTGAAGAGACTTCAAAAGGGGTAAAGTTTCAGGAGGGTGAAGTGGTCGAAGGACAGGTCATTAGCCTCTCCAGCGATTATGTAACCGTTGATATCGGTTACAAATCCGAAGGCCAGATCAACGCCGCCGAGTTCATGGATAACCGCGGTGAAATGGGTATCGCAGCTGGCGACCATATTCTTGTTTATATTGAACGCGTTGAAGACGATCACGGTCGTTTGATCCTTTCCAAAGAGAAGGCCGATGTACTTCGTGCCTGGGATGAGATCAGCGAAGCGTGTGAAAAAGATGAATTGGTTGAAGGCACCGTAGTCGCCAAAGTTAAAGGCGGTTTATCGGTCGACATTGGCGTTAAGGCCTTCTTACCCGGTTCTCAAGTGGACATCCGTCCGACCAAGAATCTCGATCAGTTCCTTGGCAAAACATTTAAATTTAAAATTATTAAGTTCAACAAAAAGCGCGGCAACATCGTGCTTTCTCGTCGCCTCCTCTTGATGGAAGAGCGCGCACGCATGAAGGAACAGACCCTTTCGCAGATCGAAGAGGGAATGGTCACCGAGGGTATCATCAAGAACCTTACCGAGTACGGTGCTTTCATCGACTTGGGCGGCTTGGATGGACTTCTTCATATCACCGACATGTCTTGGGGGCGCATCAAGCATCCTTCGGAAGTGTTCAAAGTCGGCGATAAGATCAAAGTTAAAGTTCTTAAATACGACCACGAAAAAGAACGTGTCAGCCTCGGCTACAAACAGCTGCTCCCGGATCCCTGGAACACTGTGGAAGAGCGCTACCATGTTCAATTACGGGTAAAGGGCAAAGTGGTCAGTCTGACTGACTACGGCGCATTCGTTGAAATCGAACCCGGCGTTGAAGGTTTGGTCCATGTTTCTGAAATGTCGTGGACTCAACGTGTGAAGCACCCATCAAAGCTCGTGAACGAAGGCGATGTGGTTGAAGCGATCGTACTCGATGTCGATATGGGCAACCGCCGCATCTCGCTTGGTATGAAGCAGATTGAGCCGAATCCGTGGGATCTTCTCGCTGAGAAATATCCGCCTGGAACCCAGATTAAAGGAACCATCAAGAACACTACTGATTTCGGTATCTTTGTTGGAGTTCCAGAAGGAATCGACGGCCTGGTGCACGTGAGTGACATCAGCTGGGAAAATAAAGCTGTGGACCCGAATACCCAGTATAAAAAAGGCGACGAAGTGGAGTGCGTAGTGCTCTCCATTGACAAAGCCGCTGAGAAATTCAGCTTGGGTATCAAGCAGCTTTCGAATGATCCCTGGCGCGCCGTTGCGGAAAAATATCCGGTCGGAACGCGCCTCAAGGCCAAGGTCACCAAGATCGCTGAATTTGGCTTGTTCATGGAGATTGAAAACGGAGTGGAAGGTCTTCTTCACGCCTCTGAATTGGACGGCGAAGGAAAACCGAAAGACCGCTTGAAGAGTTACGCTGAAGGCACCGAGATGGAAGTCATGGTGACCTCGGTAGACCTAAAAGAGCATAAGCTTTCTCTCTCCGTTAAGGCGCTTACCAAAGCCGAAGAGCGCGAAAACATTCGCCAGTACGCTAAGCAAACAGGGTCGTCTCGCACGAGCCTTGCTGACTTGCTGGACGAGTCTTTAGCTCAGAAGCTTAAAGGCGCTGTGGTTTCGCCCTCTTCGGAAGAAGACGGCACAAAACCTGAGTAAGTAACCCTTTGTGCCGGCACTCTAAGAGAAATCTCTTTAGGGTGCCGGCCTTTTTTTTAGGATCCTATGCGTGGCATTTTTCGCCTACTTGGAATCGCCGTAGCGATATTCTTCATCGTACTTTTCACCACTGCCACCGTATCTTTCATAAAAATGGCTTGGTTTGGTTCAAAACCAGGAGCCCCCGCCAAAAAATCGGGAGAGAAGTCGGTGGCCGTTATCGACGTAACCGGCGTCATCTACTCTTCAACTAAAATTCTTAAACGAATCGAAAAGATAAAAGAAGACCACCACGTAAAGGCGGTTGTAGTGCGAATTAATTCGCCGGGTGGTGTAGTCGCCCCCTCCCAAGAAATTTTTGAAGCCTTTAAAAAACTGGATTCCAAAATCCCGGTTATCATTTCAATGGGCTCATTAGCCGCCAGTGGTGGATATTACATTGCCTTGGCGGGCCGAAACATTTTTGCCAATCCAGGAACGCTGACTGCCAGCATCGGCGTGATTATGGAGTTTGCTAATCTTTCTAAGCTCTACGATTGGGCCAAGATTGAGCGCTACGAAATTACCGCCGGAAAACTTAAGGCCGCGGGTTCAGAAACGCGTCCGATGAAACCAGAAGAGCGGGCGTTGTTTGAAGGGATGCTGGCCGACATCCACGTTCAGTTTAAAGCAGCCGTTAAAGAACGACGGAAGCTGACTGACCAAGAAGTAGAGCAGTGGACTGACGGCCGCGTAATGACCGGACAGCAGGCCAAAAAGGCCAAGTTGGTGGATAATCTGGGCGGATTTGAAGATGCCGTGGCGGAAGCCAAAAAAGTTGCCGGTCTTCCCGAGAATGCCCCGGTGCATGAAACAGAAGCCAGCGAAGGGTATTTGAAAAAATTATTATTCGGAGATGACGATGCGGAGAGCCTTTCCGAAGTGGGCTTGGCGATTTCCGAGGTTTCCAAGATCCGTGAGTCATTTCAATCAGGCTGGCGCGTGATGTTGCTCGCCCCGGTACGTAACTAATTTTTGAGATCCGGAAAGACGTCGATCGCATTTTGATAAAACACGGCCCGCCAATGTTCCTTGGGGATCGCACGTTTTACAATTTGTAAGTACGGCGCGATAGAAACTAGCGGCCAGTCAGAACCAAATAGAAACTTCTTTGGGTTCTCCACGTATAAAAAGAACCAGTGAATTGGCTTAATCACCAGCTCCTCAAGCTGTTCGGGCGTGCTTCTTTCAATATCGCCAATCATTAGCGCCGACAGATCCACATAACAATTATCATTTTTGTAAACCACTTCGGCGGCCGATTGAATCCACGGGTTGCCCATGTGGGCCAGAACGAATTTTACTTTCGGGTAGGCGATCGCCACTTCATCAATGCTAAGGGGATCGGCAAATTTTATCGTCGCCATTTTATCGTAAGTATCCCCGGTATGGAAAACCACGGGAACTTTCTTCTTCTCGGCCAACTTGTAGAAGGGCTTATAGAAGGAATCAGACGCCGCTTTGGGCACATACCCCAGGTAAATCTTCATACAATGGTAGCGCTTTTCATCGATCCCTCTTTGCACATCGCTAATTTTTTTTCCGGGAACGATCGCGGCGCATACCGAGAGTTTAGGCAAATGAGCGGTCTGGATATCTGGCGTGCTTTTTTTCTGAGAGGCGTGAACTACGGCCCCGACGACGTTGCTTTTTTTTAGCTCATTCAGCATGGCTTGGGAGGGGCCAGTCTGCTCGCCGTCAAAGTGAACGTGAGCGTCGATGAATGGTCCTTGGTAGTCAGCTGGTTCCCCATTTTCAACGGTGCTGGAGGCCGTGTGTCGCGTCGGCGACGTCGCGCAGCCACTCAGACACCAGGCGACAACGAGGGAGAATAGTCGTGGATTAGTAAATATCATTAAATTTCCTTAGGTAAGGGCCGACGCACTAGTTTGAAAATCCATTGACCTAAAAGGGGAATGAGGCCCAATAGCGCCAATGAGACAAGGATGCCGGGGCTCAAGATATCGCCCACAGAATTCACCCGGCCCAAATGGGTTCCGGCGTTCACGTAAAGGAACGTGGCGGGAAACATGCCCACGAGACTCACCCAGAAAAACGTGGTGAGGCGAATCGGAAGCACCCCCATCAAAAGATTCACCATAAAAAAGGGGAACAAAGGAATCAACCGAAGACTGAGCAAATATAGGGATCCGTCACGCTGAAAACCGCGATTTATATCGACAAGATTGTCTCTGAACCGTCTTTGTATCCAGCCTCCAAAGAAATAGCGGGACAGAACACAGGCAACCGTCGCCCCGGTTGTGCTGGCAAGCGATACTAACAACGATCCCCACCAGAGGCCAAAGAGCAGGCCACCGGCGAGCGTAAAAATACTGGCCCCGGGAATGGCCAAGGCGGTGCTGAGTACATAGCCAAAAAAATATAAGGCAACGAGCAAAACCGGATTTTGAACTCGCCAAAGCAAAAGCACATCGCGCTTGGCTTTGAGAGAATCGATCGTGAGGTAACCCGAGAGTCCGGAGACCAGCAGCACCAACGCACCAATCCCGATAACGGCCAAGATTAGAAATTTTCCTCTGTTTCTATTCAAGTGGTTCTCTCTTCACTTCAACGCCGGATCTTCAACCCCGGGCTCTTCATCAACAACAACCGCGGCGGCCGGGGCACTGGAATCGCTCGGTTCCCCAGGTTCGGCGGCAGCATCCGAACTGCCCTCACCCTCGGATCCCCCCACGGCAACGGTAGCGGCCCCGCCCCACAACACTTCTGCGCTGGCCGTCTGGTACTCAATTTCGTCCAAATAGCCCATCTTGTTCATCACCGAAAGAATTCGTTCGATCCGCTTCTGCGCCCACGGGGTGACCTCTTTTTTCACAAAATAGGCGTGGTAACGCCATGGAGAAGGCAACAACAGGGCCAGAAACGCAGCCTCTTTCGCCGTGATGTCAGACGGAGCTTTTTGAAAATAGTGGCGAGCCGCTCCCTTAATGCCGTAAATACCGGGCGCCCATTCTGCCATGTTCAAATAAAAACAGAGTATCTGGGACTTGGTTAAAGACTTCTCCATCTCGCCAGCCCAAAGAATCTCACGAAATTTGCGAGTAACCGTTTTTTCTTGTGTTAGATATACGTTTTTAACGACCTGCTGCGTAAGGGTACTGGCGCCACGGGCCCAGCGTTTTTCCTTGATGTCTTTTTTTATGGCCTCTTTGAGTTCGTGAAAATCGACCCCCTGGTGGGAATAGAAGCTGGTGTCTTCGGAGGATATAACGGCGGCAATCACGTAGTCGGAAATGCCACTCATTGGCGCCCAATCAGCGGTTTCAGGCCCAAACCACTTAGTCGACTTCGAGCGGTCAGCGAGTTTAATATTCAGTTTTACCCGCTTGTTCATTTGAGTGAAGTCGGGCCGGTAAAGGGCGCTAGTTACGCCCAGGCCGACGAGAGCGCTTATTAAACAGAGGGCCCCGAAAGACCCAGCCAAGACCCACTTTGTGCTTTTGCTCATAGTTGTTCTTGTGATTATGGTTAGTCTTCAGCTCAAAAGGAAGCCGAAATGACTTTTTTGCAACTTCGCGGTGTTACTCAAAATAACTTGAAGTCGATCGACATCGACCTTCCCCTTGGCAAAGCCATCGTGGTGACCGGTCCGAGTGGGTCGGGCAAGTCCTCGCTTGCCTTTGAAACTATTTTTGCTGAGGGGCAGCGGCGCTACATGCAAAGCTTGTCCACCTACGCCCGGCAATTCTTACAAAAATTTAGCCCGCCCAAGGCCGAACGCATTCAAAATGTGCCGCCAACAATCGCGTTAGAGCAAATTAACCCCGTTAAAAATTCACGCGCCACGGTCGGCACCACCACCGAACTATATGACTACCTTCGCCTGTTATTCGAAAAGGTGGGCACCGAATACTGTGAAGATTGCCACATTCCGGCGGAAAAACTGTCGCTGACCGAACTCTCCGACCGAGTTAGTACGGCGCTAAGGGGCAAAGATCTGTTGGTGGCCTTTTCGAAGGACATGGGTAAGACCCTGCTGTCCACTGAACTGCTAGAAGAGTGGCAGCGTGCCGGCTTTTCGCGGATACTGGCCAAAGATGAAGTGACGCCGATTGAAGATCTGCTTTCGGCTAAGAAACCGCCGAAACTCAAAAAACTTTCGGTTATCGTCGATCGGATTAGGCTCAGCGACGAAGCGGCGGATTCGGCAACCCTTCGCCGTCTCGGCGAGGCCCTGAAGCTATCAATGGATGCGGGCAACTACGACGCCGATATTTATCTTTGGGACAACGGTAAAGCGATCTATTTCGATACCGTCACCACCGAAATCCGCTGCCCTCAGTGCAAGAAAAAGGCGCCGCCTAAAACCGCCATCTCCTTTTCGTTCAACAGCCCCATCGGCGCCTGCGCGCGCTGCAAAGGCTTTGGCAACACCCTAGAGTTAGACGAAAATTTGGTAGTTCCCAATCCGAAACTCACCTTGCAACGTGGGGCGATCGACCCGTTCACCAAACCAAGCTTACGACATTGGCAACGCAAACTTATCGACTTCTGCAAAGCGCGAAGAATTGATACGGATGAGTCCTATGAAGACCTCACCGACGCCGAACGCAAACAGGTTTGGGAGGGCGATAAGTCTTTCCGTGGGGTGCGTGGCGTGTTCAAGGCGATGGAAGAAGAAAAGTACAAGATGCGCGTGCGCGTCTTCTTAAGCCGTTATCTTTCTCCGTTTACTTGCCCCGAATGCAAAGGCGCACGCCTTAAAGCCTCAGCTTTACGGGTGAAGATAGGTGGCCTGTCGATCGCCGAGGTGGTTCACTTTAGCGTTGAAAATCTGCTTAAATATTTGAGCGAGATCGAACTCAACAAAAACCAGCAGAAAATTAGCGTCGACGTGAGGGGACAGATTGAACGACGCCTTAAGTTACTAAACGAAGTAGGCCTTTCGTATCTCACGCTTGATCGACTCACCAAAACCCTGTCGGGGGGCGAGTACCAGCGCATCCTGCTCGGAACGCAGCTAAGCCAAGGCCTTACTGACACGCTGTATGTGCTTGATGAACCCAGCATTGGCCTGCACCCCCGCGATACCGATCGCCTTTTGGCGGTGCTAGATCAGTTGAAGAAGCGCGGTAATTCCTTAATCGTGGTCGAGCATGATCCCGATGTAATCCGCTGGGGCGAGTTTGTTATCGACATGGGGCCGGGTTCGGGAATGCGCGGGGGTGAAGTGCTCTTCAACGGTTCACAAGAACGCTTTAAAGACGCCGATAGCCCAACCGCCAATGCATTGCGCGAATGGGAATTTCCCACCATCCCGTTTGAGAACAAAGGACTTTCACCAAAGCACTCGCAGTGGCTCGAAATTCGTGGTGCACAAGGCAATAATTTGCAGAATGTGAACGTTAAAATTCCTTTGCGAGCCTTTGTCACAGTCACCGGAGTATCGGGAAGCGGCAAAAGTACCCTCGTAGTGGATACCCTGTATCAGGCTCTGGCTAAGCTTTTCGGCATAGGTGCCGAAAAAATTGAAAAATTTGCGGAAATGAAGGGCGCGGAGCAGTTGTCCGCCGTTGAACTGGTTGACCAAAGTTCCATTGGCCGCAGCACCCGTAGTAATCCAATCACGTTCATCAAAGGATACGACGAAGTGCGCGCCCTTTTTGCGGCAACGCCCGAAGCGCAGCGCAAGGGTTTTCCGCCGGGCTTCTTCTCTTTCAACGTCACTGGCGGACGATGCGAAACTTGCGAAGGTGAAGGGCGAATCAAAATCGACATGGTGTTTTTGGAAGACGTTTGGATCCCTTGCGAAGCTTGTGAGCAAAAAAGATTTAAGCCGGCGATCCTGGCGGTCAAATATAAGGGAAAAAATATCGACGATTGTTTGGGTTTAACCATCGAAGAGGCGTTCGAATTTTTTGATAAATCGCCCCCCCTTAGGGCCAAGCTTTCACTGTTGAAGGAAGTCGGCCTGGGCTACCTGCGAGTTGGCCAACCCGGATACACTCTGTCCGGTGGTGAAGCACAGCGCCTAAAGATTGCACGCGAACTTGGTAATCAGAGCGGAACTAGAAAACCGACACTCTTTATTCTCGATGAGCCGACCACCGGTTTGCATTTTCGTGAAGTAGATCGCTTGATTGGTGTCTTTCGCCGGTTGGTACAGGCTGGGCACTCGGTGTTAGTAATCGAACACAACCTTCAACTGATTGCTAACAGTCAGTACCTGATCGACATGGGGCCCGACGGTGGTGACAAGGGTGGCCTTGTCGTCGGAGTAGGCACGCCTAAAGAGTTAGCGAACAACCCTTTGTCACATACCGGCCGCCATCTTGCGAAATTTCTTAGATAAATAAAAGTGTGTAGCAAACAGCACAATTGTTGACTGCTAAGTGGTCATCGTCGTCTTGACACTAGGTGTCACGCTGCGTACACTTGTAAGAAGTTAGACGTCTTATTTTCAGACATAAAAAAAACAAACACCGCAGCTAGCCAAAACATCGACGACAAAAAGTTATACGAAGCAATTCGACCTTTTTTTCACGAATTGCTTCGTCATGGGATTTTTTTGCCAAGATTTTGAATTGTCTTGAATCGTAAAGAACCTTTGGGAGGGTCAGATGATCAATTGGGATGAATTTGAGCATATACACGTTATTCGCAAGCTCAAAGAGGTGATCGCGAAGTGGTTTAACATCGACGTCTTCTTTTCCGACGATCGAGGAAACTTGAAAATCATCGAGCGCGGCGTAAAACGCGAATACTCGAATCAGGTTTTAAACTTGTTGCTTCAGCGTGAAGATGGGTACGACCACCTTTCGGAGTTCGTCCGTAACACGGTGGCCGATCTTCGCAAAACCAACGAACGCGACATGGTGAAAGAGTTTTTTCCCCACTTCGTGTGCGCGTCCTTTCCCATCGTCATCGACAACGATTTCATGGGTGCCGTGCTCTGCATCGGCTACTTCAAAGAGGGCGCTACCGAAGTGCAACGCAAAGAGCTAGCAAAGGCTCTAGCGCACTTTAACCTTCCGCATCAGGACATTGACCTGGCGGTAAGTAAGGTTCGCGTGCTCGGCAAAGATGAAACCCCCTACTTTGCCGAACTGGCAGACCTGGTTTCAAAAGAGATCAGCACCCTGCACAAAGAGATCAGCCTTCGCGACGATCGCATCAATCAGCTTAATAATGAGTTGGGCGTTCGCTACAAATACGACAGCATGATTGGTAAATCCAAACCCATGCAGGATGTATATGGACTGCTCGATAAGATTAAGAACAGCGAAAGCACCGTGCTCATTCAGGGTGAGAACGGTACTGGTAAAGAGCTTATTGCCAAGGCGATTCATTACAACTCGCCACGAAAAGACCGCGTCTTTACCCTGCAGAACTGCTCGGCGTTCAATGACAACCTGTTGGACTCAGAGCTATTCGGCCACGTTAAAGGGTCTTTTACGGGCGCCGTAAAGGATAAAAAGGGGCTGTTCGAGGTTTCCGACGGAGGAACTTTCTTCCTCGACGAAATCGGCGACACGTCACCTTCGATGCAAGTGAAATTGCTTCGGGTGATTCAGGAAGGAACTTTTATCCCCGTAGGTGCCACGGAGCCGCGCAAAGTCGACGTGCGAATCTTGGCGGCGACCAATAAAGATCTGAAGGAAATGGTCGAGAAGGGAACGTTCCGAGAAGACTTGTACTATCGGATTAACGTGATCAACATCACGGTTCCGCCTCTGCGCGACCGCAAGGAAGATATCCCCATTTTGTGTGATCACTTTCTGCTCCGTTGCGCCCAAGAAAAAGGCATTAAGCCAAAGTTACTTACCAAGCGTGCCTTGGAGAAGATCTTTGACTACCCGTGGCCAGGTAACATCCGTGAGCTAGAAAACGAAATGGAGCGCGTCACGGTGCTTGCCGGTGCGGAAACAAAAATTACAGTCGACATGCTCAGCGGCCGGATTCGTGAATTCGGAGAACGCAGCAAAGTTCAGGGGGTACGCATCCAGGGCAAATTGCGTGACGCCCTAGAAGAGCTAGAGCGCGAAATGATTCGCGAAGGCTTGAAGCGAACGGGATGGAATAAATCTCGCCTCGCCAAAGAGCTGGGAATCAGCCGCGCCGGCCTCATCAACAAAGTCGAGAAGTACAATCTCGATAAGCGCAAGCTGTTGAAAAAGCCTAACGAGCTCTAATCCAAGATTGAGTTTGCTAAAAAAAGGGAAGAATCCACGCGCAACCGTGGGCGGGTAAAACCGCCCACGGTTTTTTTTGCCCTTTTTGTTTCGTCTTAACAATTTAAGTAAATGCCTTTGCTTGCGCGGTGCCCCCAACGATAAACTAGCCGGATGCCCGAACGAATCGTTAGTTACCAAGTCGTTAACCAAAAACAGGATACTGGATTTTTACTCACCGCCCCTTCCCTACAGCGGCTTTATATCGATGGAGCGCTGGCGCTCACCGATTTTCTCGTGAAACTGGATCGAGTTAACGCGGTGGACACCCGCACTCTGTCGGCTCAGGGCGACAATCGGGAAACACTGATGGCCGATTGGATTGGCGCCGTGCTGACGCTGTTTGAAAATGAAAAGTTTTTAGCGAAACGAATTGTGTTTAAGAGATTCGACGGTAAGCAGATTGAAGCCAGCCTGTTCGGAGAGGATTTTGATTCGATACGGCACGGAGGATCTCCCAATTTAAAGGCCTTGGTGCCAAAGGAGTATCAAATTGGGGAAA
>JAYSWN010000098.1:0-30784 GCA_043718025.1 Pseudomonadota bacterium | reverse complement strand
GCTGAGCCACGCCGGGAACCCCCACCATGCCGGTGCCCTCGACATTAAACAGGGCCATTTGATCAATCGTGGCAAAACCTTTAACGAGCACGTCGGATTTTACGTTCGAATGAATGCGCGTGCCTCGTGCTTTGGGATTAAAGGTATTTCGAATCCAAATGGGAATCTCGTCGGCAATGGCGGGGCCCATGGTGCTGGGATGCACGACCTTGGCGCCGAAGTAGGCGAGCTCCGTGGCCTCTCGGTAAGACATTTCATCTAAAACTTGGGCTTCGGGCACCAATCTGGGGTCGGCACTCATCACCCCGTCCACATCGGTCCAAATCACAATCGCCGAAGCTTTTAGCAGCGCCCCAAAAATAGAGGCCGAAAAGTCGCTACCGTTTCTCTTCAGCGTGGTGGCCATTCCGTCTTTGGTCGAGGCAACAAAACCTGTCACTACCAAATTTTTACCGGGGTTGAGTTCGAGCCAATTTTTTAAATTTTGCCGCGTGCGTTCCCAATCGATAACCACGCCCGTAGTTACGGGTTCAACGATCAAAATTTTTCTGGCGTCGAGATAACGATAAGGGGTACCGATGGAATTAAAATAGCTGCATAAGAACTGAGCCGACCACACCTCGCCGTAACCCGAGATAAGTTCGACCGAGAGCTCGGGGTATCCGCGCGCCAGCCAGATTCCCCGCAACAGCTCTTGTAGATCACTAAAGTCAGAGGCAAGTATGGCTTTGAGGGCGAGCCGTTCGGGCGATTTGGCATCTGGAAATAGATTCTCGACGGTCTCCAGATGCTTTTTTTTCAGATCCGCAAGTTTGGATTCATAGGCGGTGTCCTGCTTGCTGGCTAAAACCACCAACTCGATCAGGGCGTTGGTGACCCCGGCCATGGCCGACACCACCACGGCGATGGGCCCTTTAGATTCTGACTGAATAATGTCTGCGGCCCCCCGGTAACGCCCGGCGTTAGCCACGCTGGTTCCGCCAAACTTATGCACTACCCAAGTTGCCATAGGTTTCTCACCTTAAATTTGAATAGAATAATATAGAAGCTGCCGAAACTATAGGCTGTTTGGTCAGCCCCGTTTTTGGGTTTGCGTCATCGTGGCGCTGGCATTCGGGACGCAAGGCCAGCACAGACTCCGGCCGTCTTAAATGAAATGGCCAGCTTTCGCTACCAACTTCCCGCGCGGGTGAAGTAGCAGTAGTAGATAGGTTCTAGGTACCCGACTTTCTTTCCGACAAAATCGGCGTCCTCTTTAAATGCCGAGTACGCCTCAGCGACTAGCACAGTCTTACCCGTTGGTCCGATAAACGTGCGAAGGCGATAGCCGATTTTGCCGTTGTATTTGTCTATTTCGACGGCATCGAAAAAAAGGGCGTCTCGGGCAAAGGGGCGATCCTCCGATGCGGAGTGATTTAGCGTACTCTTTGCTCTTTCTGGGTTGGCCATAAGCCGTTTGGCCTCCTCAATCGAATTCGCCACGTTGCCCACATACCTATCGGCTTGGGCGTTGCTGCTGCTCGAGCCAAGGCCCGTTGGGCCAACTGCCGTAGCAAGGGCTACCGTGCTCTTTTGATTATCGGTGGCGATGGCTAACAGCGCTCCGACTTCCGTATCTGGTGACGATCGAAAGACGCAACGGCCCCCCCAGGCCGAATTCTGGGCCAAGATCGTTGGGGCGGGCAGCTCCGAGTTATCGAACAGCGCTTTGATTTTGGAGAGGTGGTTTTTATTCACCTCTTCGGCCATGGCGTCCTCAACGACGGGGTTTTCTAGAACGGGGCTGTCGATTGATTGCGGACCGATGGGTTCGTCGAACAATTGAAAGTAGGCATAGTTTCCCACCGCCGATTGATTAGAGAATTTTGTGTAGAGTGCAGGGTACGACTCTTTTGGTGGTACGGGTGCCGGCAGAGTTTCGGCTTGAGGCGCAGGTTTGGATGCGCTTATTTCCACCGGCACGTTGGGATCGGAGGGACTTCTGGCGTAGTAGCGGGCGACTCCATTCTGGATCAGGTAGTGAGTGGCCCCCGGGGGAATCGGAACGCCATTGTAGGCAGTAACACCGACGTCAATTCGGCTGAGATAAACCTTTGGCGGTTGGGGTGTTGAGGTGTTTACGACAGACGCGGCGCCACTGTCTTGATGGGCTACGGGGGGAGGGGCAGAGTAGTAATTCACGCCACCGATATTGGCGACCACGGTCCGTTGTGAGGAATTTGAATAGGTTTGGTTTCTGTTTTCTCTTTGAGTTGCCGCCCATTGTGCGTTTGCCGCTGAACGCTGTCTCTCTTTCTCTCTTTCGTTGGCCGCCCACTGTGCCGTAGCCGCTGAACGCTGTCTCTCTTTCTCTCTTTCGTTGGCCGCCCATTGCGCCGTGGCTTCTGCTCTGCGCCGCTCGTTTTCCCTTTGAGATGCCGCCCATTGGGCGCTTGCACTACTAGATCCGTATCCATTATAGGACTGCTGCGCTAGAGCCGGGGCATTGATTAAGATAAATAGTAAGCAAATTAACCGTGGGCTCATTTGGACTCACTCCATGAATGTAAATCGTACGCCTTCGTAAAGTAGCAGTAGCGAATGTGATCAAGAAACTCCACTCTTCTTCCGGTCATTGCCGTCCCTTCTTCAAAGGGGGCGTAACCTTCCAGCACAGGCACGAGCTCGCCATTTGGCCCGTGGGCCATGCGCAGGCGGTAGCCGGTTTTGACCCTTGAACCGGGATCAGAGGGGATCGCCACGTCGAAAAAAAGAGAATCGCGAATATGCGGACGTCTACCCATCGGAACCTGACTCAACTCACTTAGAGCGGGGTGGGAGTCCTTTAGCCGAGCCGTTATTTCCGCAACGGTCGTCGCATTCATGTCGTCGTATTTTGTGGGGTGGGCGTCGGATCGCACCACCATTAATTCCTCCGCCGTTCTGGCGAGCAGAAGCACAATCTTTGTGCTGTTGTTGTCCACCCGTATTCCAATCGCGGCTCCAGTTTCAAGATTTGGCGTTGACCGGTGAATGCAGCGGCCAACCCAAGCGGAATGGCTGCGCATAGCTTCTATTTCCGGCATTGCCGCGGTATCAAACAACGCCTTAACCATGGAGAAACGGTCACGGTTGATGCTGTCCGCCCACACTGCTTCGATTTCTGGATTTTCTATGACCGGGCCATCCGACGACTGCGGGCCAATCGTCTCGTTGAGCAGATGAAAGAGGGCGTAATTTCCGGCTAAGGGATTGTTTGAGTAGTTAGGGTAGGTGCGCGAAAAGGTCTTAGTTGGTAATGGGGCTTCCGCAGTTAATTCGTCTTTAGCTGTGGTAATGGGCCGATCTGCAATTTTCGCAATCGGCCGTTCTTTCGCTTTCGCAATTGGCGTCGGGGGAAGGACAGCAGGTTTTACTATGTTCTCTTCTCCGATCACTATCCTTTGCGGTCGGTAGGTGGTGGGGCCAACCGGTCGACGATAGCTTGACTGGGGTGAGATTGGAAACACGGTCTGACCATTTGCTCTTTGCACCGCTTCGCTTGCCAGCCGTTGATTGAGCTGGCGATTTGCTTCAATTCTTTGCGACTGCTCAACCGCTCGCCGAGCATTGATCTGACGGTACCTCTCTGCGCTCTGCGCGTTCATGATCTCGGCTTGGCTGCTACCGGAAGATCGATAGGAATACGGAGGCTGCGGGCCACCCGGTGCCGGGAGGGGCAAGAATAGGGTGGCGATCAGAAAGGACTTCAAGAGAGGAACGGTTTGAAAGGTAAGTTTCATGCCTCAATTACCAATTCATTGCTTTGGTGAAGTAGCAGTACTGAATGGGCTCGAGGTAGGCGACTCTTTTGCCGGCGAAGGCCACCCCGGCGTTAAACGGAGAGTATGCCTCCGTCACCAAGATTGTTTTACCGGCTAGCCCCTTGAAGGTGCGCAATCGAAATCCAAGCCGAGTTAAATGCTGATTAGACTCATCTTTACCGTCAAAGAAAAGGGCATCGCTCAAAAAGGGTCGTTCTTGCAGAGGGACTAAGCGTAAGGTGGTTAACGCTTCATCGGCCTGTTCTAGCTCCCCTTTGATGCTGGCAATCAAACTGTCGCTGAGAATATCGAATTTATTGACCTGGCCACTGGCCGGATCTGCCATTAGCTCCGTGGCCGTAGCCGCGGTGAGAACCGAAATTCTTGTCGTTGGATCTATGGCTAACATATTTATGACCGCTGCGGTTTCGCTATTGGGCGTGGATCTAAAAACACATCGACCGGTCCAACTTGAGTTCTGGGTTAATTCGGTATGAATGGTGAGATCTGAGTTGTCGAAAAGCGCCTTAATCGTTGCCAACCGATCTCGAGTGATCTCCTTTGCCAACTCACCACTGAGGGGCGGCAGCTCTAACAACGGCTCATCAAGTGATTGAGGGGCAATGGGTTCGTTAAGCAATTCCAAAGCGGCATGAATGCCAACGGCCTTGTTGCCAGAAAATTTGCCGTAGAGGGCAGGAAATGACTCCGTGGGAAGCGTGACGACAGGAACCGGGGCAGGCTCTGGAGCCGTTACACGGTCGGGCATCGGAACCGTTACGAGGTGGGGCACGGGTTCAGGTTTTGGGGCGCTTGGTGTAGCGGCCGTCGGAGATTCCGTTACAGCCTCGCCTCCGAGGTAGCGAATATTTCCGTTTTCAAAAACATAGTGGGTGGCGCCCCTAGGTACCGGCACGCCGTCAACTGAGACCACGCCAGGGTCGATAGAAAAGCGATTCGAAGACTTTGATCCTTTCGACCGCGCCGAAGGGTATTCCGGATGTCCGGAATAAAAATCCTCTTGCGGAAAATAATCGGGCGGTTGCGAGTACGGACTCCCTTGGCCGATAATCACGCTCTGAGGAGGCACGTAAGGCGCGGAATACCTTGGCTGAGGGCTATAGCGCTGAATTTCGGCCCGCTGCTGAGCGGCACTTGGGTAGGCGGGCGAGTAAGAGGAGCGGGCTCGCTGAAGGGCTTCATATCCGCTTTGCCTGGATTGACTGCTATGCTGCGCGGCCCTCTGAAGGGACTCCCGCATACGTTGGTTGTTTTGGACGCTAGATTGAGCGGCTCGCATCATTGCCTGTGAGGCCGCCGGATTGCCATGGTAACCTCCTCCCCCGGGAGGACGCGCGGAGGCCAGTGTGCAGATAAAAAAAATCGAGAACTTAGTCCAATGAGCTTTCATCGAGAGCTCCTCCATTAAAAAAAACGCACTACCATTTCCAATGCTGGCTGAAGTAGCAGTATTGAAGTGGTTCGAGATAACTAACTCTTTTCTGCGTGAACGAAGCGCCTTCTTTAAAAGGAGAGTAACCTTCTAAAACAACCACGCGCCTTCCGGTCGGGCCGGTATAATCTCGCAGGCGATATCCCATCCGCACCATTCCCCGTTCAAATTCTTTTTTGTAATCAAAGAAGAGGGAATTGAGTTCCAATGGACGAGTCTGCAGGGGGCGTTCGCTCAGCGGACTATATTTAAGCCCGGTTTGAGTTTGAAGTTGAGTGGCCGCCGCGATGGAACTTTCGCCCATCTGCTCGAATCTATCGGCCTGAGCAGCCACACTACCGTTGATCAAATCCATCGCGCGTGCCGCAGTGTAGAGAAATGGTTTAGCCATTGTCCCGTCCGCGGTTAACGAAAAAAGCGCGCCGGTTTCTACATCGGGAGTCGATTTAAAGGCGCAGCGTCCCACCCAAACGGAATTAACGGCTGTCGTCGAAAGATTTGGCAACTTTGAGTTATCAAATAGAGCCTTGATGGTTGTGAAACGATCTTGGTTTGCCTCTTTTTTTTGGGCTTCGCTCAGGGTGGGGACTTCTACTACTGGACTGTCAAACGATTGAATCCCAATCGGCTCGTCAAGTAATTCGAAGTAGGCAAAAACTCCTGCCGCCGCCTTACCCAAAAAGTTTCCGTACTTCGTCGTGAAACCATTTTCGGGTAAAGAGAAAATGGTTTGGGAGTCTACAAAAAAAGGAGAAATCGGCCATGAGCTTGTTCCTGCCGGCCCCCCTACGTAGCGAACCGAGGTTTGGTCGTAAAAGTAGTGGGTGGCCATCGGAGGCACCTGCACGCCATTGATCGATATGGTATTGGCACTAATGAGACTAAGGCGGACTTCTTTCAGTTTTTCGTTTAAAAAACCTTCATCCGATTCAAAATCGTCGCCCGGAACGCCCGCCGCTTGTTCTGAAAAGGCAAAGTTGGGTCGACCGGCCAAAAGCAGGATGCTAATTAAAAATAACTTCACGTTCCCTATTCCCTTCCGACGCAGATTTCTACTTGGCCGTGTGAATATCGACCCGGTAAAGATCCCGGTACGCGTCAATCGACTCATTGGCATTGGCGGCCCGCTCGATAATGAAAGCTAGTGATCCGCCCGGTGCTAAATTTCCTTTCACCGTAATTGATCCGTCTTTGCTCTTCTTACAGGCCGTCTCCTCTTCAAAATCACCGATAACGCATTCGAATTTGAGCGGGATCTTGCCGTTCTCTACCAGCAATGGCGCAACTACATTTTCTATGAATGTGGAGGCAGGAAATTCGAAATCAACACTCTCGCCGGCAAATTCCAGTCGGTTGGTGGCCATGCTCCACGGGGGGCGGGTGGCGCCATAATTGATCACTACGCGTCCCTCCGGCATGGCGGGATGGTGGTGCCGAACCAACGCTACGCCTTGCACCAGTCGAGGGTTATTTGGGCGTTCACCGGGCCGCAATTTAAAAATCTGCAACTGTAAATTTACCGTTTTAAAATGTTGCTGGTACAAAGCCATTTGGTTTACGACCTCGGGAAGGCTGATGCTCTTGTGTTTTTCGTCCAGCAGAGTGCGATCTCCTATCTCCATGCGATATGAGGTTTCAGAACCCTTCTTTAAGAGGTAGCGACTGACCGGAGTCTCCTTGGCAATCGATTTTAAACCGGTAAAAGGCTCGGTGGGCAGAAAGTCGGGCGCTAACACTTTTGAATTCTCCGCCAACAGAAGGCGTAATTTAGCGAGAAACACGTCGGTGGCTAAGGCGTAGGTAAAGGTTTCCGGAGTCCCCAGTTTCCAATCTTTGGAGCTTTGCTCAAGGGTTTTAGTGCCCCATTCAAATGTGATTTGTAGGGGGATTTGGGTCTTCTCAAAACTTTCTGCACTGTCGTCAAAAATAAAGTAGCCTTTTTTGCGGCGAGTGGGATCTCGCGAAATTAACGCCTTTGGGAAGTAGCCCACCACGTTTCCTTTTCCAAACTTGGTGAGGCTGGCCTCGGTGATTAAAATCGCCGCGGTGTCATCGCTGTGCTCTTGAGCGTGGGAAAAAGAAGCCCAGCTTCCCATCAGCGCGAGGACCAACAGAATGAAACTACAAAACAAAATACTGGAATTTTTCTTCACTTTTTCACCTCAGTCTGAAAGGGACTTTTATTACCGTACCAAACGATCGACCCGGCCATAGGCTTAGAAACCAACACGCCACCGTGTACGTAGCTCAACCCCCCAACATCTTGGTCGGGGATATTAAGTCGGTAGAATTGTTTTTCGGTGCTGCAATACCAGGAGATCGCGGTGGCTTCCGAAAACACCTCGGGGGTGCGATCGGCTACGAGAAAGCCATCGGGAACTCCGACCAGAAAACGGGGTTTTCTCACGGCCCATTCTAAAACTCCGGCCTTTGTCCAGTCCTTGGCGAGGGGGCGTGGATGGCCCAAAGTGGCGCTAGCCCCATTGGCCCCCATTTCCACCACGCGCAACCAGGCACCATCGCCGGCGGTAAGGGCGTAGAGAATTTTTCCATCACTCAACCCAACTGAAGAGCCAACGCCGTTTTTAAGCTCGAACGGCAAGACCGGCTGTTTGGAGGCTTGGTCGAAAATCACGGCGTCGAGAAAAAGATGGGTGTCGGTTTTAAACACCGCGTTCAGCTCGTTGTCGCGGATCACGTAGTTCAGCTGCTTTAGTTCGCTGCCTTTGGGTAGCTTGAGGATCGAGCGTTTAAAGGCCACCTTTGCGATCATGCGGGCGAGTGAACCTTCAGGTTCAATTTCCAACGTCTTTTCATCGGTAATTCGGCCGACGGATAGAACCTTCTGAGCATCTTTGGTAATCACGTAAGCAACTTTGCCATCTGATAGCAAATTGATGACGCAGCTAATTTCGGCGATTCTGGTCTCGGTTTTTTGGGCGAGATCGTATCGATAAAGATCGGTCGCCGGGCAGTCTTCAGGGTTGTCGCTGTCGAGATTTGTGCCCTCGGTAAAAATAAGAGAATTGCCGGCTAAAACCGCCATGGCCGGTTGATTTTTACTTCGCGTGAGAAGAGGGAATTCACTCAACGTCCCTTTTAAAGGCGCCATCTCAAATCCCACTAAGGAATTGGAAAATAACAGGGAGGCGATTGTGAAAAAGAAGGGCCTCACTTACCCTCCGCGACGGTGAGTTCGGACTCGGCCGGAGGCACTGAGCCAACGTCTGGATTCACGACAGAAGCATCATAGGGAATGGCGAAAGTGAATTGAGTATTCCAAACGCCTTTTTCGTCTGCCGACCAGGCGCGAAAGCTACCCTTTTCAGTGCCGAGGGCTTGAACCTTTTTAAAGGTTCCCTCCGTTGAGACCACGGCGATCTTAAGAATGTTCTGGTGAATAACGAATAGCGTGGCAATGTTTCCGCGCGATTCAACTTGGGAGTCGGTTACCACCAAGTCAGCGGCGGGAATGTCTATTCCCGGGGTTTGATTGATATCAAATTTGAGAAGTTCGGTGCGCCGTATTGCTTTGGCAACAACGGCAATTGAATCTGCGGCGCAGGCGACCCCCCCTAGAGAGTCCACGCCAATCGCTGTGAATAACATTGCTTTATCCTGGGCCCGGGCCACCAAAATCTCTCCCGTTCCATTTTGGACAAAAATTAACCCCTTACAGCGGTCGGGCGCCTTCAATAGTGTGGCGAGTTTTATGGTGGCCGGCCCACTGACGCTTGCAGCGGTCGCAAGCTTGGCTCTGACTTTTGCCGGGACTGAGATGGGGGTGAAGGATCGTTTCATGACCCTTACCCATCGCGCCTGTATTTCATCTTGTTCGGTCTTTGGTTTGAGGGACACGGGTTGAACAGCATTATTGGCGTCAGTAAAATACCAATTAACGCGAAACGCTTTTCCGTCGATGGCAAAGGTCTGATCGTCGACCTGAGTAACCCCCGTGAGATCACCACTATTTCTTGTTACCAACGCGCGTATTACGGCGGTAAGGCGTGGATTATCGCGGTAGGTAACCTTTTTTCCCGCCGTATCTACGGGCTCATATTTTAAGCCAGTAAAGCTTTCCTCCGGAACGCGGTAGAGATTTTGAATAAGGGCCGCCAAAATGGTCTGCTGCATTTTCAATTCAGCGGCCGTTGGCAAGCTGAGCTTTATGCCGCCAACCGTGTAGTGAAGAGCAATGGTGAGCGGCTTAGCCAAAAAGAGAATTTCACCGTCCTCAGAAAATGAGAAGCCCTCAACATAAATTCCGGCGACAACGTTGGAGATCGACTTAGAGAGAGTTGTGGTCATGGGATCGGTCGTGGGTAGCGTTACTCCTGCGTAGGTAAATACCATGTCTATTTTCCGCCCCTCGGCGAGATCGGAAAGGGAGTGCCCTTTGCTTCCCTGCAGCGGACCAACCACCACCGGCGTAGTTCGATCGGTCACCTGCAGTAGGCTGTATAGTTTGTCAGACGAGGTTTGGGCGATTTTTGCCCGCTCGGCGGCGAGGTTGGCCAACTGCTCGTTGTATAGATCGGTTAACGTCGCCGTTTTTGTGGCGTGTTCGCTTAGCTGGTCACTTTTAGCCTGATCCAGCGTCTGGGTTTCAGCTTGGGTGGCAACTTCGTGGGCGGCTAGTGCCTCAAAGTAGGCGTTTAAAGCGGCGACTCTCTCGTCTTCGACCGTCGCTTCACTGGCGGCCCGCGCGGCCTCTTGCCCTTTTCTTTTTTCGTCGTGAGCCTTTAGCGATTTACTAACCTCATCGGTGTACCGCACCCTTGCTTGTTCCTGAATGACCGCAAGCTCTTTGTCTAGTTCAACAATCTTGGCGGCGTTAGCCGTGGAGACTTGGCTGCGCTTGTTTCTCAACAGAACCAACTGCGCTTGGAACTTTTCGTCTAACGCCGCCATCTTTGCGGCACTTTCAATCTGGCGCTTGCCATGCGTGGCCCGAAGCTCCTCGCGTGCGGTCTGCAGTTTCTTCAATTCATTGTCTAAGTCGGTGCCAATTTTAGTTCGCCGTTCGTCGATGGCCAGAAGCTCCGTTTTTTGTTGTTGAAGAATTGCCGTTCGAGCCGCGTCTTGTTTTTGATCCGCCTGCGCCAATTGGGCGAGGGTCGCCGGGGGGGCCTTGGTTTCGTCAATTCCGTAGACCGGAAGATAAAAGGCAAGTCCGAGGATAAATGCCGTTGGGATTTTATTTCTATTAATACGATTCACGATCTACTCCATTGCCGAACTACTTACTTCACCGAGACTTTTGCCTGATCTGGGTTTGTAGTGAGTTCAATTTTCCAAGTTTTGCTTTTCACTGGGTCACCGCCAAGGGCCGCAAATTTAAGAAGCGGTTTGCTGACTTCTGCTTTCACCGCGTCAACGATTCCGCGGGCACCTGAGTTAAAGGTGAGCATTCCGTCGACGCCCCACGCGAAATCAAATAGCCATTGTAGAAATTCGGGAGTGAATTCCAGTTTAGCGTCATGAGTCTGAAGGTATTCTTTCGCCAATTTGGCGATCTCTTGATCACGAATGGTTTGAATGTCGGCGCGCGTGAGGTGATGAAAAATGACTAGATTGGAACGACCGATTCGGCCAAGTATTTGGGGGTTAAGAAGTTGGTTCGTTTGCAAGCAAGTGAAAAGGGCCGCTCTGAGACCCTCTTCGGTCCAATTAGCCACCATCGGGTCATCTATATGAAGGGGATCCCCGACGGGAAAAAGATGGTGTCGATCCCAGCGATCGATGTAGTCGCACTGGGCAGGCTTAGCGGGCCCGGCCGCGCCGTTGCGGTTTGTGGAACCTCCGGAGCCGGTGACACCGAAATTCGCCGTGAGAATGAATAGACCACGGGTAAACCAGGCCACCTTGCCGGTGACGTTTTGGACTTTCCCCTCGTCCAAAAAGGAATAGAGAGTCAGGTCAATAGACGGATGGACCTTGTCGAACTCCTCAAGCACCAAAATGGCTTGAGGCGAACGTTTTACCTTTTGGTATAAAAGGCCGCCCTCACCAGAGGGATCGAATCCAATGTATCCAGGCGCCGCTCCCAGTAGGGTACGAACGGCCTGATCGCCATCAATGAGAACGGAGCCTTCCATTGGCTCTTCATAGGGCAAGAGAATGTCTTTTTCTGCCAACACTTTCGATAAAACTTGGTGAATGTAGGACTTCCCCGATCCGGACGGACCCACCATGAGCAGAGTCTCAATGCCGACTTCCTTGCCTTGAGAGTTAGTTTTTTTATTACCCTTGGCAATGGCGAGCAGAGCATCGCGCACGGCCTCTTTGGCGCCGTTTTGACCAGACATTCGCCGGTTCATCGCATCGCTGTACTCCTGAGTGAGTACGAACTTAGCGAGGGCTTCGGACCCGTCAATGGAAAGTGAGCCGATTCTGGCTGCCTTTGATATCCAAGACATTACATTGTTTTCGGTGATGTCTCTAAACGGGACGGTTTCCGGGTCAATGGCGGGGTCTAGGTGCCGAAGTGGTGTGAACTCAGTGATAAGTGCCTCGATGCCGGCCAGACTCTTTTCCGGCTGTCCTCTGTCGCTCAGATATTTATCGCTGACGGCCACGATCTTCTTAAGTGACTCATCCGAAAAGTTTACGCGGGATTCGTCCCTTTTTCGGTCGGCAGATAGACGAAGTTTTGCCAAGAGACGGTCGCCCTTTGCTTCAGGAAGTGGAATTTCAAAAAATCTACTGAACATTTCGGAATTAGACCGCATGGTGGGCATTCCATCCGAAGTGGTGGCGCCAATTATAATAACTTCGCCTGACTTCATTGAGCCTAAGAGAACACTCGCCACGTCGCTTCGATAGTCTTTGTTGGAGCCAAGCCCGATCAGCTGTTCCGCTTGGTCGAAAAAGAGAATCACCTTTCTCTGCCTTGTGGCGTTGATGAGTTTGATCGTTTTGTTAGAGGAGACGTCGACATACCCCTCGGTGTTAAGATTGGCCCAACTCATCTGATAGACTCTCCAACCCGCAAACCAGCCAAAGTGCTTATCTCCCTCTTTGGCTTCGGCTACCCGTTGGGCAAAGAGATGGACGACCCCTTGGGTATCGCTACCGGGTATTCCCCAGAGCAGAACGCTTCTTTGCGTTCGGCTGCGGTGAATATTCTCAGCCATCTGAATCGCCAAAGCGCTCTCTGACTCATCCGGGTCCAACTGGCCATCTAGCGCCCTTTTGGTGAGATTGATGCCGCCGAAACTGCCTTCGATGGTGTCGATGTTATCGCGGGCCAGCGCGCTAAAAATTAGGGTGGACTGCGCTCGGCGTTTATTGGGACGGTAGTCGATGCTCGTGCCACCACTAATGATAGTTACGACGTCTTCTGACAACTTGATATTGTGTAGGGTACCCACCTGACCGGCATCAAGTGTCTGCAGAATCTCGGAAGCACTTCTTACCAAATCGTAGTGTTCCACTGTGAATACAGAGCCCGAGTTGCGGGTATAGTAAAAGCCCCATCGATTGAGTGAGATAGCGGTCGGCGACTGCCCAATAATGCCTTCCCCTGGTTTAGGAAGGCCAGTTATCACCCCGGGACGCAAAAGCACTACGTCACCCATAAGGGCTCCCTCGGTGCCAAAGGGGAGCTTGACTAAGGCGTGAGAGAAATTGGGTGAAACATAGAGTGCTTGCGGATCCGCGGTGATGATTTCAAGCAGCTCGGGGGTCACCGCTTCACTTAGGGCGACATCGCTTTTCCAGCGAATCGCGGTGATCTGACCCGCGGCATTGCGATCTACTTCTAGCTCGGTGCGTTCGGTCGTGTCCGCTAGAGACAGGGTGCAGAATACTAATAGTGTAGAGAAAACGATAGAAATCTTGTTCATGGTCCACCTTCTTTTTTTTCTTTTTTGTCATCTTGCCCGCTTCTTGCAGGCTGTTTTTTGAGTTGGGGACGGGGCACCGCTTGAACCGGTTTATCGGCGACCACTTTCTTTTCGGGGGTGGTCGCTTTGGACGTCATCGGGGTTCCTACCTTCTTGCGTTTGTACCCTTCGACAATCGTTTTGATTCGCGCCGCAATTTCGTCCACCGTCGCCGCGTCGTAAATTTTTCCGCCGGTGATATCGGTGATGCCATCGAGGAAAAGGAGAACCTCTTCATTTACGCTAGAGGTGATCACATCCACATTGAAATCCACCGAGTAGTTCGCACAAAGAGATTGAATTTCCCTAAGCACATCGTGGTGTTTATTGCCGTTGCCACAGGTGTCCTCATTGTCGGTAAAAAGGATGATATTGGTGCACTCGTGTGTATCGTGTAGCTGTTTGAGGATGGTCTCCCTGGCCACTTCAAGCGGTGCGACGATGTCAGTTGCGCCATCGGGCCGCAGTTTTCCGGCGCCCTCTTTCATCTGCTGTCCATTGTTTTTGGCCAGTGGAACCAAATAATTGACGAAACCTCGGCCACAACCAGAAAAGCTGATGAGCCCCTGGCCAGACTGTTGACGTAGCGGACTGACGACCTGCTCTCGAAGGGTAGTGGCGATGTTGGGTAACAGCGCGGCCATGCTTCCGGAGACGTCCACCAGGAAGAGGACGTTTTCGTGGGCGGTGGCGTGAAAGGCTAAACCCAAAGCGACTAGCGTTAGTTTGTGAGCAAGCATTTTCATTTTTTACCTTTGGGAGGGGTCACGATGAGTTTCCAGTCATCTAAATGCCATTTTGCGGCGTTCTCCAGATACCATTTGGGCCCTTGGTTGGGCCCATTGCCGATAATTTTTGCCTTCGCGTTCTCCTGGCTCTTTTTCCAATAACTGAAGCTTTTATCTAGATTGGTTACCGCAACGATCTTGTCTTCGTTGGGAACCAATACAACTCTAGTAACCCCGCGTTTCTGAATGGCGTTTTCGTAAGCGGGAAAGAGTTGCAAATCTAATGCGTTTTGTATGTCCCTTGCGCCGGCGGTGTCGGCACGCCGCTGGGATACAAATTTCAATAGGGTTAATGGGTGGATGCTAAGTTCTTTACCACCACTTCTGCCGGCAATTGCCACTTGGCGATCCTCAGCAAATTTGAATGCCAATTGAAGCAGTTCTGGTTCGGAAAATGGCTTCATGATGTAGAGTTTTCCCGCCAGGGCACTCCAGACTCGCTTGCTGATTTTTCCGGTGGGGTCGGGGTCGACGTTTATAGTGGCAGAATCATCAAATACGATTTCGCGACGCAGACTTTCGGTGAAGTCCCCACTGGCGAAATTTGTATCCTGGAGGATTAGGTTTTGACCCCAGTTTGCGGTGAGAATGACGATGGTGTTGGTGAAAGGCACCTCATCGGCCGTCTCTTTGGCGTAGAACCCGTCGGTAAAAATCCCGCGAATTTTATCCATAGCGCTCATGTGGGCCTGGTCGACATCATCAAAGGTGACAACGTGAAGGCGATTGGGCGATCTTTTTAGCTCGGTGGAAATCTTATCCGGATTGTTTGCGTCAAATCCCTTGAAACTCTTAAAATCGATTAATAAGTTTGAACCCTCTCCGGTGAGATAGTTGGCGATGAGACCAGCAATCCACGATTTTCCCACTCCGGGAGTTCCTACCAACGTGAAATAGATCGGCATGGGACCAAAGTGAGTTCCATTTTCCAGAGGTTTTAACTGATTGCAGATGCTGTCGACTACGTCGCTGTGGCCGACCATTTTGCCTTTGAGGTATTTTCTGAGCCCTTCAATATCTATTTTTTTGGATGATCCATCCGTTTTGCCGCGCTCTATAAATCGGTCAACTGAAGCGCTGGCGATTTCTAATGAATTGGGAGACGTCTGTTCAAACCAATCAAATAACTCTCTTAATAGACCTTCTTCGCGATCGGGAGATTGTAACCCTTTGGTTGCCGCGGCGCCAAAACCGAGGGCCTTGTCAAACGCGGCGTTGCTGAGCACTTTTGCGTACTCCTGTTCCAAGTTGCGCCTTAAAACTTGGGCAACCTGTTTGCGTTCGTCCTTTTCCAAACGAGGGAGTTCAAAGACGTTGGCCTGATTAACAATATTGGGGAAGAGGCGCGCCAATTCCAAAAAAACGGGGGCTCGCATCGTAGTGAGAATTCGGCAGGTCCCTTCATTGATACAGGTCTCAAAGTAGTGCCAAAAATTTTCAACTGTTTCTGAGACGGTGCCGATGGCCTCTGAGCGTTTGGTGGGAAAGTCGGCAAAAACACCCATCGCCTGGGTGCCGTCGAGCGCTTCGAAGAGAGAGCGAAATGTCTCATCCCGATCTTCAGCGTCCTTAGTGTTAAACGCAGTGTCTCCCGGAATTCGCCAAACCCGGTCCAGCTGCTTAAGGCTAGGTGAAACCCGTAGGATTCCATTGGCGATGACTTGGGCGAAGCCGTCGACGACGTCGTTGGGGCGTTGCCCATCTTCGTACACAAGAATCGACCAGGTCTTTCTTGAAGCACCCAGGGCCGTTGCCATCGCGGCATTCGCGCGAGAGCTAGAATAGAGAGGCGCCTTGCGCGGCAGTGCGAGCAGGTCAATCACGGCCGCGCTGATGGGTAGATCAGCAATCGCACGATCGGTACGATCGGTGACCGGAGAGAAACGATCTTGGCGGCCGGTCTGCCGCACGAAGCGACCGTTCGAGTCAACCAACAGCGGCGTAGGGGGGCCGGCGGCGTTGATGTGCATAAGGGTGAACTCCCCATTGCGCTGCTTAACTTCATATTTTCCTTCTAACGAAAGTACGGCTTTAGAAGGGGCCAGTTCGCCGGTCTGCCAGTTTAGCTCCTGGAAATTTAAAGTCTTAGTGGGCTCATCGATCTGAAAGAGGCCATTGGGCCGCAAAAAAAACGGCCATTTCAAGTTGCGATGCAATTGCAGAAGCTTGTCGTCTTCAACGGTGGCAACAAAATCAATGAGGGAGAGTTCGAAGGGTTCAAACTGAGGGGCGTCATCGGGAACCGGAGCGGTAGGATGGAAACTCCAATTGGCTACGATGAGCTTCTGCTCAGTGGAATCGTAATGGTAGATCGGCGTCGGCCCCGATTTGGGATCGAATGTATGAAGGTAAGCCCTGAGTTTGTAGGCATTATTTTTGCTGCCGTCTAGCGAGCGAAAATGCGCCATCCACTCAGCATCGAAATAGACCACGCCGTCTTTGACCGGAATGAAATGACGGAGTGACTCGACGAGCAAGTTCTGCGTTCCGTCTTGCCGCCAGAGGAGATAGCGCAAGTTGTTTTGGGTGATGAGCCAAAGCTCTTTAGAGAAATCTACGGAGTAACCGACTCGCGCCCTCTCTTCGCCGGTACCGGTGGGGTCGACAGAGCCTTCAGAAAGCAGAGTGCCGCGGATATCCGGACGCCATTCAGCGATGGCTTGGTCAGTGTAGACCAGACCGGGAAGGACGTTCAGGCCCGACAACTTGCTGAGCTCTGCCGCCAGACGAGTGTCGAGCTGAAGAAAGTCGGGCCGCAGTCTTGCTTTGGGGCGGCCACTTACGAGGGGGGGAGGAGTGGCTGCCGGCGGGGCGGATCCCGCGGGTTGCGGTGCGGTGGTGACGACCGACTCATCCGGGGCCGACGATGATACTTTTTGCTTGGGGAGGAGAGCATCGATGAACGCGGCGGGAATCTCGCCCGGCCGTTTTGCTGACGCCTCTTTCAGTAGTTGAATGCTCTCCGCACTGTAAAGACTGACGTATTCCCCAATAAAGACGTCGGCCTTGTCGTCTTTTCGAGTGGCCGAGCAGATGCCCACGATTTTTTTGAGTGCGGTGTCAATGAGGGGACCACCGGAATCACCACCCAACGGAGAGGCGTTGGTTCCGTCCTTAGTGACTATGCTCCGATTGCTCGACACCCGAAAGAAACGTTTTTGGTCCGAACGGCCAGAAATAAGGGTGTAGCCGACGTGGAGAGCGAGAGTCTTGTCGTTAGCTGACTCCTTGGACGGATCAGTGACTCCCCAACCGGCGACGGTCATCGCTTCGCTTAGAATCGGTTCTAGGGGAGAGGCTTCCATCGCCTGGCGTGCTGCGTCGGGCGGAAAAAAAGCTACGGCCAGATCGTATTTAATTGATTTGCTATCTACGATCCCTTTGTTGCCAAGCATCTCGCTGACAATTCCCGGACGCGCTACCACCAATTGAGAACGATGGGAGCTGCCGTGCAGCAGCAGTCCGCCGTCGACATCATCGACGAGGCAGTGGGCGGCCGTGAGCATTGCAGTGGGGCTGATGAAGACACCGCTACAAAGTTTATCGTTGCTATTGACCAGTTTAAACACGGCCGGAAAGTCAGGATGCATTCCGCCGGGTGCCACCCCGTTAAAAACGCCCAGCGAGATTCGGGGAAATAAAAGCGAAAGCTGAAGCAGCGCGCCCGTGATGAGATGGGGAATCGGCCAATTGAGAAGTGGCGGCTTTGACGCGGTCGATTTCAATTATGCTCCCTGATTAAAAATGGGAAAGGGAACTTCACTAACCAACCCATTTTTTCTCGATATCCCGTTTCGTCAGACTCTTAGCTTTTGTGATTCACCGCGTCAATTAAACTTTGACAACGTCCAAATATATTTTTACGTAAGCCGCGGCCGGTATGAGCCGTAAATAGATTTATAAAAACAATGACATAGGCAATCAACGGTGGGGTTTGGAGGTTTTTACAAGGTTTGCTGGGCAGCTTTCGCCGCTAAGCCTAACGTTTTCTCGCGACCACGACGGTGTGGGAACCCAGCTGATTTTCCCGTGAGATCAGAAAGTGGAATAGTTTTTTGTTTTTTTCGCGCCGGTGGGGTTTTTTTTCAACCAAGAAGCAGGCTCGGTAGCAGGCCAGCCAGATAAAAGGAAAGAAAAGGCAGTAAACCATCCATGCCCCTTTTTTCTTCCGGTAAGTGAGCAGCTGTTCCACCTCGAGCCCGCTGCGTTCGCAGTAAAAGTAAAGTTGCGGAAACGAGATCGGGTTAATGTGCTCGAAGTAAATATTTTCGGTGTCAGTGGGAATGGGCTTTTTCGCCATCTCATGAAAACCAGAAAAGAGAAAATTCAACCGGCTCGACAGCGAGTGAATATTGGGCGTCGTCAAAAAAAGACGCCCGCCTGGCTTTAGCACGCGGGCGGTTTCACGAATGAATGCCAAGTGGTTTTCGATGTGTTCAATTCCTTCGATAGACGTGAGGTACTCAAAGCTAGCGTCGGGAAAAGGGAAGGGGCGGGTCATGTCCACGCGCCGGTAGGAAACGTCTTTGAAGCAATGCAAAGATTCATCAATCTCGCCGGCGACGGCCTGAAAGCCAAACCGATTTAAGTCTTGAACCAAATACCCGGGGCCCGCGGGAATATCGAGTACGCCCCCTGGCTTTAGTGCCTTCAGCTTGTCAATGACCAACTCGTGTAAGTAAGGATTGTGACGAGCCGGCACGGCGTGGTCTTTTTCGAGGTAAGACATATGCGTTTTGAGTTAACACCAACGGTCGTGAATGGCACGAAACTCACCGTTGGTGGCGGTAATGAAAAAGGCCTCTCCCCAAACTGGGGAAGAGGCCGATTGAGAGTTTAGTTCGGGGAGGCTACCAGGTGGTGGATTGGATGCAGATACGCTTTCCGATGAACAGCCCCGCCGCTCCGCCGGCCAGCGTTCCGTAGGGGGGGCCGTAAGCCGATCCGACCACGGCTAGCGCCGCTACCGCTGCAGCGGTGCAATCGAGCACGTACTCTTGTTCCCGATCTGGATTATACGTCGATGCATTGAACTGACCGACCATGAGCGGTTTCACCTTGGGCGCAAAGAAGTCTACTGCCGAGTCCATCAACTCACAGGATACGGCCTTGTCGGCTTCGCAAGCCGCGTACTTGGCGGGATTTTTTCCCGTGCATTTGCGTCCGGGATTACCGAAGGTTGGACAGGGATAGCGGAAGGCGGCCTCGGCGCCACAGTCCGAATCGCAGCTATAACCCCAAGCTGCTTGCGGGCCACCGGCTAGGGCAAGAGTTCCAAAAAATACCAACTTACTCATTGTTTGCTTCATCTGTTCGTACTCCTCAGGATGGAAACCTTATTTGGCTTCGTGTATTTGGAGGTAAAGCAGGATCAATGCCAACGCATTCAAGCCGAATTCGAGTCGTTTTAGCGGTGGAATAGGTAAAGCGGTGCGTTGTGACCTCGAAAGTGAGCAGAGACGGCAGTGTCAGAATGAGCCGCGGTGCGGAATGCACCTGTTTTCACTCGACTAAGGGGCCGCCGACCGGTTTTTAGATAGTGCTTTTAGAATCGACCAGAACGAGGTACTAGCATTCGCAAGTCAATAGAATGCCTTTAGGAGTCACCCATGTTCACACGCTTCACTTTACTTATGATCGCCAGTTTTGCCTCGGCCGCGCTGATGGCGGAGGAAGCAAAAAACTCGGACAGCCATAGTAGAGTTTACGTAAGCCTCGGCGGCCACATTGAGAACCGGGACAGTGTGAGCAAGAATCACATTGATGCGTATGCCGGTTACGACCTTTTGATGAGTGAGGAAAACCGAATTTACGTAGGCGGCCGCCTCGGTATTTTTCAAGAACAAGTTCTCACCAGCATTCCCGTTACCAATCTGAGCACCAAGTTTTACGTTGGGACGCAGGCCTACAAGCTGTTTGGTTTGAGCGACAGCGTGGACCTAAGAACGGGCGTAAACCTCGATCTGGCTACGGGCGACTCGGTTTCCCCCGTTTACCTCTATCTCGGTGGCCACGCCGGGCCCCGCTTCCACCTAAGTCAAACGGTCCACTTGGACATTCCAATCGAAATTGGTTTCTGGCCCGCCTTTACTGGGGTGCCCGTTATGTTTAGGGGCGTCGTGCAAGTGGGTCTTTCGCTCTAAGTTTTATTTTAAGCCCCTGCAAAACTGGGTTAAAATAACAGCCGGTTCTACCGTCTCATTCAACGACATTACCTAGCGCTTTGGAGGCTACCCCATGAAAAGACTTGTGCGCAATTTACCTGCCGTGGCGGCAGCCTTGTTTTTTATTTCAGGAATCTGTTTGGCTACCGATACGGGCACGGCGGGTGGCGAACCTTCTGCCGAAAAGAAGGCGGTTGAAACGGAAAAAGTGGCGGAAGTTGGACTTGACGCTCTGGAGGGGCCGAAGCTACGCGAGGAGGCAACAAAATTGCTGATCAAACAGTATCCAAAACTAAAGTCGGTCTCATTTGTTACTGGCGATACAGATGAAAACGTAAAAAAGACGGTACAGGGTTTTGTTAGCTTAAAGGTGAAGCCCACTACGCTTCCCGATGGCGCTCGTTTACGTTTTGGGGGCTTCAAGGAAAACGGAATCAGTGAATTTGAATTCCAGTCAGATTCTCCACCCACTTTTGTTATTCGCCCCGGGGTGACGGAGCGGGGCGAGAAAGTGAAATCCATGATCGAGATCACTTCACTCTGGGCTAAGGCTTATACGAAGGAAGACGCGAGAATAATAAAACGAAAAACAAGGGTGCCGGTTGCTATGCTGTACCGAGGTACGGAGAATGATCTCTTTGAATTTACGCCCGTCAAACTTAAGAAACTAACCGATGCCATCTTAGCCGCGCCCCTGGCGACGCTTAAAAAACATGGGCAAATTGTCTTTTCCGAGTTCCCCGAAATGCTGCCTGAGCTCAAAGAAAAAGGGTACGTATCCAGCGGTGGAAAACTCGTGATTCGCGGCGGGGCCAATTTAACCGCCGCCGATTGGAAAAATATTTGGCTGCTGCCCCTAAATCAGCCCTCAATTCAGCCCTTAAAAAAGTAGTGGTTTACGGACAGTTTCCGGTATTAGGGCTCACCTCAAAAGTCTGAGAGGTGCCTTGAAACTCTAGCCTTCCGCGCGCTCGAGAGTTTGCCGTGCCCCTATGCACCAAGCGATAGGTGCCGACGGAGTCGAGGCTGGCGGGAATATTCCAGGCCACCGTTGCGCTTGAGATGTTGCGGCGATTGGCATTCCACATAAAACGGGTGTTCCAATCATCATCGGTTGCCACCGTGCTCCAGCCGGTGCCAATCAGTTTTTGCAGTTCGAGGTAGCTGTCGCCGTGCCGCACGTTACGATTGGGATTGGCGCTGACGAATGAAACTCTCACCTCGCAACCGACGGGATAAACTCTTTTTGCGTCGTCTAAAACGTCGCCAAAATTTGTGCCCTTGGCGAGGTTATCGTAAGTACTTACGTTAGGTTTTGTGGATTGGGCGACGCTACTCAAATCGCGCGGCGTGGGGCCCGGATCATGGTTAGAAAAATTGGCCATGGCCTGGGCGATGGTGGCAAACGACTGTTGGTAAGCGGCCAGCGTCCATTCGCCAAAGTGGGTCGAAGCCCCCTCGTATTGCTGCCCCTGATACTCTTCGCGAGTGGCCACGTAGCCGGCGTAAGCGTTTGAATAACCGGCAAGAATCACGTGCTCAACCCCAATGCTGCTCAAGATTTCGCGCACGGTATTTCGTAAGCGCCGCCCCGACATCGTCGTAAATTCTGCAGGTACGGCCACAATGGCTAAGGCGCCGAGACGAACTATTTGTACCGGCAGCACTTCGGGGGTCCATGGGTAGGGAGAGTGGTAACCCAATGAAAGTGCGATTGGCTTCTCACCGTGACAGCGATCGCGCAGGCAAAGGGCCTGAACCCCGGGTCCCCCGCTACTGCAATTCACCCCCTCCTTACCAACGCCGCGGCCATCTTTGGTTCCAGCGAGCATCGACACGCCAACCGCCGCCGGGCAAGTGGTGGCCCCGGTTACCCCATCTGAAAAAGCTTCGGAGATTTTTACCTTCGAAAAATTCACATACTGATGCCGAAAATCGATCGGTCCGCTAACCGTCTGGTAGGCTGAATCGTACAGCCGTCGAGCCGTTGCATATTGTTGCCGGGCCGATGATTCGGCACAAAGAAAGCCGTCAATCAGCGGACAATCCCAGTGATCATCCCCGTCTAGATCTTTTGAAATATTTGGTGTCACGTCTCCGGCGTTACTATTGGCGAAGGCTGAAATAAAACCGGCCGGCATCTCCTTTTCGAAAAGAGTTTGCGCCAGCCCTTTGTTATCGGCGCTGATCAGGTGGTTTGAACTTTTAATCGACGTGGCGTGCACCGCAAACCAGTTGAGACTGGCAATTGGCTCACCGCGGGTAGTCTCCATGCGCAGCAGAGTCATTTCTTTGTCGGTATCGTCGCTATACTTATCCCGTTCGGTAGAGGGATTGAGCACGTAGGCTTCGATCGCGCGGTTTCGGCTAGCCCCCCGTAACTCCCCTCGATTCCACTTTAGGCGTCCGGGTACGGCGGAGGCGTGGGCTGCGGAAATGGCGCGAACTACGCCTTCAACTACGCCGTTAAAATTCTGTTCGGAAAACCCAAGGTTGATCAGTTTGTACAATTGATAGTGCGAATACCCCCCCGGTCCACTGTGCGTATGGCTGGCAGACAGCAAAACATTTTCGTCAGAGTATAAATCCCCAAATTTCTCGCGCAGCTTTTCAATCACCTTCTGCTTTACGCCCTGAGGAATTTGCAGCAGATCACTGGCTACGATGACTACGCGCTTGTTTGATTGAACCTCGGCCATCACAAAGGCGCGGGCCCACAGGCGAGTGTGAATTCCGGCCGTCTTCTGGGAGAGTTTTACGTACCCCATCATCAGCACATCGCCCGGCGGGCCGGTAATGTCGGCTTTGCCCGCTCCCAATAGATAGGGGGTTGCGTTGGCAACCGAGGCAAGACAAAGAAAACAAAGCGACAAGGTCACAAATGAAGAGAGTGATTTCATTTTGATATTGTAACGACCAAGGGTGAAAAGAAAACTCAATCCCGATGGAGTTATGGGCAGAGAGCGGCGCGTCAAATCGCGTGATGAAAGCACATTTAGAAGGTTTGGCGAATTGCGGGATGTGGCTAGATACTTTGAAGACCAATCATTGTTCGGGCTTTGTGCCATGGCGGTTCCGACGCGACATTGATCTTCGCTGAGCCGCTAGACTTGGGAAGCGCCAGGCTACTCAAAGAAGTCTTACAGCCGACGGGCGACTGGTTTGGCTCTCGTTCGTACGCGGTCCAACGTTCTCTGGACATGAACTCTAAAACTCCGGAGAGTTCTCTGAAAAGGGGCTCGGAGAGGTTAGGTGAGTCTTTTTCTTCGGGATGAAGCACCAAGTAGGCAGCTCTCGTTTTTTTGACAGTCTCCATTCCTAATTGAACAGACTTGCTGACCTTACCTTCGCAGGCCAAACGTTCCTCATGTGAAAGACCAAAGACATCGGCCAGTGCCTCAACCAATTTTGCCTCAGTTCTATATTCTGATTGTCCCAGTGAAAATTCACGCAGTAAACGGGCCGCATGCGCTACCCTGGGAAACGGTAGGCTGCGATCTTTTCGACCTGGATCTGCCCCCAGCGTGTCGCCGTAAATTATCAGACGATCGGTCAGGCGTTCGAGACTCGCGGCCATTGCGTGCCGCTTGGCATTTCGCCTTTTCAGGGCGGCGAGCTCAATTTCATCGGCGGTGGGGCCGGCCTGCTTCTCAGTTTCTAATGCTGGCGACAGCACTGCGCCGTCGAGCTGGGCTTTGAAGTTTTCACGATCGGCCTTGGCTTCAAGCTCTTCCGCCGGGGTGAGACGTAGCGCACGGCCGCGACGAAGATACCAGGCGCCTCCTCCCAATGCGGCAAGCCCTAGAATTCCGGCGGCACTGTAGCCCAACGTGTGCAACGTTAAGAAATCGCCGCCATTTGCCATAGATCGAACTGCAGGCGCGGCGTACTTCGGATGAACCTCGCCGGACGTGGCGTCCAGAGCGATGCCGTCGTAGCTGCCTAGTTTGAAAACCAGGTAGCGGTGGCCAAAGTCTTTTCCAACCTTAATGCTGTCGGCGTCGCGAGTTTCAACTCCCATGGTAAAGAGGGCGCTGCCAAAGCGCGGGGCAATTCGCTCGATCAATAGGTGTAGCGCGCTTTCGGAAACCGAACACTGTCCGACAAGCTTGCCCTCTTCGCGCGGAAGATCGCGAAGCATACTCCACGGATTGTCGGAGTGCGCCGCAACTATTTTGCCGCTGCCAAACTCTGGGTAGTAGGTACCTTTTCTAAGAATTTCTGCCAGGTCGGTAATCTTTAGGGGCATCTCCCCGGCCTGAGCTTTTTGGGTTCTTTCGCGCAGCGATTTTGCCCAAACCGTTAAGCCTTCTTTTTCCATGAACTCGGCTTCTTTAGTCAGACGCGCCAGTTCTGTCGCCGACAAATAAAGATCCTTTTCGGGAATGGCATTCGGTGGAGTGGTTTTTCTGAAAAAAGAGGCTTCCACTTCAAGGTTGGCCCTGGCGTCGGCGCTTAAAATCTTGGCTAGTAACCCACCCGAAACGGTGCGGTAAACTTTATAGTCCACCCCTTCTCGTAAAACCCGGCTTCCCACTTTGATTTCAGCGCGAGTTTCATAGCCTGGCGCCGTGGCGATGGGGAACCAACCTTGATTAGCTTGCAGCTCTTTCTCGGTTTTGAGTTGGAAATCTGACTTTTGGCTTGGCGAGGGAGTAAAAGAGAAATCAGTTAAAGGCTTATGGCGTTCATTCAAATAGGAAAATTCGAACTCAGTCGGAAGCTGTTCGAGTCGGTTATCGCTCCCGGTTTTTAGAAGGTAGCGGGGCCGATTTTTCGAAGGGGTATCGTCGAATGAACTAGAGCCGAGGTCAAAGTTTTGGCCAATGTGCGGTGCTTCACTAAAAGTAAGGGAACTCGCTCCCGAATCCACTTGGGTAAGGCTGGGTAGCGGTAAAGTGACTAGGGTGGGCAGATGGGGGGACACGTAGTTTCCTCCCACCGCGGCAAGGCCCAGCCCCAGGCCTAGGGCAACGGCCCATTTTAAAACAGCGGCCGACGAACGCCTTTGCGTCGGGTTTTTTGGTGTGGATTGGATCGTGATTTTGGGCGTGGGTAAACCAAAAGCTAGCCGTTGGTAAATCCAGTTTCCCAGTTTTGGTGGATCGGTGGCCTTCTGGGACTTGCCTTCGGCTGCCTCTTTTTGCTCAATGCTTTTTCGGTACCAGGCCAAAGCCGTTAGCCATGGCCGGCGGATGATTTTTATATCGGAAGAGGAGTCATTTGCCGGAGGAACCACAATTTCTCCGCGCACAAAATTATAGGCGTAGAAATCAGCGTAAGCCTCCCTTTTTACCGCGTGCGATTCGCGCTGGAGTTGAATCTCGGTCAATAATTTATCTGGGCTGTAAGGCTTTGTACCAATTTGCGAAGCGAGCGAATCGGTGGCCTCTACTTTGGCCATGGTCTCGGCCAGTTTTTTATTGTCATCACTCTCCAGACGAATGCGCGCCATCACCAATTGCGCGCCGGCGGGTGTGGCAATTTTGTCCGCAAGTCTAAGACCTCCCATTACCGTAAAATCGTTATTTAAATTGCGAACATTTATCGCCGCCATGAGATACGGTTGGGATTTCTCTTGGGCAGCTTTCAAATTCTTTTTGGTGTCTTCGGCCCATATTTTGAGCATCTGGGGAGGGAATTTGCTGTCCGTTTTAAAACGTGTCTCGTCTCTGAAATATTCGGTGAGGGCGCCGTGCATCTTAATATTGTGTCGGTGTATCGAA
Organism: Pseudomonadota bacterium; assembly: GCA_043718025.1. Lineage (GTDB taxonomy): Bacteria > Bdellovibrionota > FAC87 > UBA2466 > UBA2466 > JBGSST01. The sequence goes on along the minus strand of JAYSWN010000098.1, from coordinate 4,985 downwards.
TATTCCAGGTCAGTGAGAAGTGCCTTTGATTCCATTAACTGGCGAGACACTTCTGGCGGTATGCCGGTGCGGCGGCGAGTGGCTTCGGCGGCCATTCGTTTGGCTTCGAGCTCCGAAATTTTGGCTTCGCGGTAAAGGCGCGCCTGTTTCATGAGCATCAGCAAACGGCGTTCCGCGTCGGCAAGCGGATCAGGCAGGTCAGATAGGTATTTATCAACTCCGGTAATCTGCTCGTGATAATGCAACCTCATTAGGCGATGCCCTTCGTCAACCTTAGCCTGTAGATTGGGGTCGAGCGCCAATAGCTCAGCGGGAACTTTTCGCGTTTTAGTGGGGAATTTATCCAGCCACGCTTCAATAAGCTTTTTAACTTCAGGTTCGAGTGCGTAATCATCGGGCTTTCCCACTTGGGTGTCGCGCGTGAGTTCAAGGGCAGAAAGAAACATTACCTTTTTAGTGTTATCGGCGCCAAGCTGTTGAACAAAAATTCGGGCGATGGTTTCATCGGAGGGTCCCAAAGGCTCTATGGCGGCGGGCGCGTTTGCGGCGGGTTTTGTGGGGTCCGCCGCAAAAAGAATAGGCGCGTGCAGCTGCAAAAAAATGCATAGCGCACTCACTAAGCGAAAGCCGGCCGATGATGGACGATGAGCCATCCTTTATTCCCCCTACACAGATTAGGTGTGGTCTAACTGAATACGGGCAGGATATTTTTACTAATTAAATGCCATTTTCCGGGCTGAATAGCGGTTTGACAGCTGTCTTTTTCGTTACGGCTAATGAGCCGGTTGCTTTACTTTTATAAAGGCACTTAGGTCGGCTACCTGCTGGCGGGTCAAAGTTTCGCCGAAGCCTGGCATGTCGCCTTTCCCCTCACTCACCACGGCCCAAAAATAGGGGCCCGGAATCTCCCGGCCGGTGAGTGCCGGGGCGGTGTGGCCTTGCCCTAAGTTACCGTGGCAGATCGCGCAGTTTCTTTTGAACAGGCCGCCGCCCCGCGAAGCATTCCCCTTAGCATACTGCCGAGAGTTGAGCGGCGAGTCTTCAAGCCAATACGCGGTGGGGGTTGGCCCCTCTTTTTCTGCTTCCGTGGACCAGCGGGCAAGGTAGTCAATGAGCCGCTCTTTTTCGCCTGCCTCAAATTTTGCGCCGAAGCCTTCCATTTTGGTCACCGTTTTGCCCCAGGCCTCCTTTGAAAGTCGTTGGCTTGAAATCAATTCGCGGGTGTGACAGCTAAGGCACCGCGTGCGGAGCAACGGCTCTTCCGCACTTACCGGCCCCTTAACCACTTCTACTTCAACTCTATCGACCGCATTTCGCAAGTAACCGGGTGGATTCCACTCTGCCTCTCGCGGCTGCACGTTGCCCGAGCTGTCGGTGGCGCGGGAGAGCAGAATCATTTTTCCGGTGCCTTCGGCGACCACAGAAATCTCAAACTCCTGCCAGCCCCCGCTGGAACGAGGGGAATCAACCGCCGCTTTATTCCAGTTTCCTCCTCCGTCGGAAGAGACTTCTACTCCGCTGATCGTTCCGGTGCCGGAAAAAGCTTTGCCCTTTACCACGAAGTTGCCCACGCCCAGGGTTTGGCCTTCGGTGGGGTTTACGATTATCGATTGAACGCGAATCTCTTCCACCGCAACTCCGGTGGCCGAATCCCATTTTTCGCCTGGCTTCACCAGCTGTTTGGGCATTCGGTAACCCTTTGCCATGTAAAAACCTTTATCTTCGCTATCGGTTAAGGTGATGTGGGTTACCCATTTGATCCAGTTATGTCCGTACCAGTTGGGTAAAATTAAACGTAGCGGTCCGCCGTGCAGCGCCGGCATGGGTTGGCGATTCATCTTCACGGCCAATAGAGTTTCGTTAGCTATCATCTTGGCGAGGGGGATGCTGCGGATAAAACCTGGGGTTGTCGGCAGCGCCGGTTTATCGGCCCCCTCGACGCGGGCAAATTTTGCCGTTGGTTTAACGCCGGCTCTCTTTAGAATATCGCTTACGCGGACTCCCGACCACTCGGCATTTCCCACCGCGCCTTTTCCCCATTGAACGCCAGGCACTTGTGGCTTCTGTTGCCCACGCCAGTTACCCGAACACTCGAGCACCGCGTGCAGGGTGTGTTGCGGAAGCTTTTTAAGATCTTTGAGTGTCAGCGTCACGGGTTTGTCGACCAGCCCGTCGATGCGGACCTCCCAGTTTTCCAAATCGACCAGCGGCACACCGTGATGGCTGCGAATGAAAAAGCCGGCGATCGGGGTTTCCCAGCTCTCCAGCGCCTCCATAGTGGCCTCAGCCTGCAACGGTCGCGAAGAGTGCTTGAGAAGTAACGGATCTGCGGAAAGCGTGGTGGAAAGTAAAAAGAGGAAGAAATAGGGGAGAAACATGGGCGCCACTATGGGGCTTTTTCGCCCGTTCGAAAAGCGCTTTGCCTACGGCTAAAAGACCGCGGGCTTTCCTTCGTTATCAAAAATTTGGGATTGCCGAAAGGTCACGAATTCAAAAGTGTCATCGAAATGCCAGAGATCTTTGAATAAAAGCCGAACCGGTTGCTCGCCAGAGGTCCCTTCACCAAAGGTCCCTTTAAATATGCCCTCAATCTTGATTTCATTCCCCACGGTCATCAATTCTGTGATCTCATGGCGTCCTTTGAGATTCCTTACTGTCGAATAAAAGTGGAAAATGGCGTCCCTTCCTTCGAATGGCCTGGCCCCCCGTAAGTACATAGCCTGCGGCGCAAACCAAGCGATTGCCCCTTCAATGTCACCGGCGTCGAGCTTTCGGTAGTAACTAAGGACGCTTCCCGCTACTGCCAGATTACAGCCCGGTGCCACCGCAGTCGCGCCTTGGGCGGAAGCTCTGACGAAGGCAAAACATAAAAGGAGCAAGCCCAAAATGCGCATGGGGGAGCTATACTAGATTCTGTCGATTATCGTCATCAATTTGCTGACCGAGTCTTTATCCAAGTCGTAGCGAACCCGCTCGAAGGGGTGGTCGACTTCAGGCATCAGCTTTTTAAGGTTGACCGGCGTGCCAACCACCACCGTATCGCAAGGCACGAGCGCGATCGACTTGGCTAGATCGGCAATTTGCGCCGGATGGTAGCCCATTGCCGGCAACACCTTTCTAATGTGGGGAAAGCGCCGAAGCGTTTCGCGGATCGAACCGACGGAAAACGGGGCAGGGTCAACAATTTCGGCCGCTTTGTACTGGTTAGCTGCCACCGTACCCGCGCCGTAGGGCATTCCACCGTGAGTTAACGTGGGGCCATCTTCGATAACGAGAACTCTTTTGCCGGTAATGGCTTCGGGATTGGCTACGTGAACCACCGATGAGGCTTCGATGAAGATGGCCCGGTGATTTAAGCGTTTTACGTTTTCAGAAACAATGCGCCTGCCCTCCTCAGTAGCGTTTTGGCTTTTCGCCATCACCACTACATCGGCCATGAGAAGATTAGCCAGGCTTGGATAGTAGTTGAGTTCGTGCCCGGGTCGATGCGGATCGACCAGCACGATGTGGAGGGTAGGGCGATAAAAAGGGAGATCGTTATTGCCCCCATCCCAGAGAATGATATCGGCCTCTTTTTCTGCTTCGTGAAGAATGGCCTGGTAGTCAACTCCGGCAAAGAGCAGATGGCCTTTCTCAATGTGTTGCTCGTACTCCTCTCGCTCTTCAATCGTGCAGTTGTATTTCTTAAGGTCGTTGAGGGTGGTGAACTTTTCGCATTTCTGTTTAGCTAAGTCCCCATACGGCATGGGGTGGCGAATCACCGCAACTCGCTTCCCCTTTTTCATTAATTGGTCGGCGATAGCGCGCGTGGTTTGGCTTTTTCCGCAGCCGGTTCGCACCGCGCAGACCGAGATTACCGGTTTCTTTGATTTGAGCATCGTGGAATCTGGGCCCAGCAAGGTGAAGTCGGCACCGGCTGCCATCGCTTGGGCGGCCAAAGTCATCACGTGCTGGTTGGTAACGTCGCTGTAGGCGAAAACCACTTCTCTCACTCCGTACTCTTTGATCAAGGGAATCAAAGTGTCTTCGGAAAAAATGGGAATGCCTTTGGGGTATTGATGACCAGCGAGTGAAGCAGGGTAGGTGCGTCCGGCGATGTCGGGTATTTGGGCGGCGGTAAAACCGACGACACGATAGCCGGGGTTGTTGCGGTAGTGCACATTAAAGTTGTGAAAGTCGCGGCCAGCCGCACCCAAGATCAATACGTTTTTTACCTCAACACTCATCGGTAAGGCTCCTTTTCGCGTGGTTTAGCTGGCGAGTCCGAACAGGGATATCGGTGCTTCAAATTGAAACGGTATTTCACTGTCTCTCGTGAATTCGCCGTCGCGCAAAATGGCCAGCAGATCGGTTGACGTGATAATTCCCGCCAGCCCTCCGTTTGCATCGAGCACCGGCAAGGCATGTACGCCATAGCTGAGCATGGTATCGGCAACCGCGGCGATGGTGTTGTTAGGGTGGCAGACGTAAATCTTTTCGCCCATCACTTCGTGAACCTTTTTGGATTCGACAATGAGTCGACCGTTTTTTCGATGTGAATGGAGAAGAATGTCCCGGTCAGAAAGCATTCCCACCACCTTGCCTTCGCGCACCACCGGAACGTGATGAATGCCTAACGAGGCCATCGACTGGTGGGCCTTTTCGAGGTCGTCATTTTCAGAAACAAAAGCCACCTGGCGCGTCATCTCATTTTTAGCAATCTTCAAAGTTTCACCTCTCTCATGGTTTGGCAGAGGCAATGCAAAAGCTGTTCTCAAGTACGTTGAACGCGGAAATTTATTTCGCGTGGGACAGTTCGTCCCACGCAAGGAAATAAAGCCCCATTTTGATGCAAATCCAGCCATTTCTTCTTGTTTCCTGAGAGAGTGTCTCAAAAGTGTTATTTTGCCGTCATTGCGCACGCAGTGCGGCTGAAGCAACCCTTTCACTATGAGTGAAGAGGGACGTCGACAAAACCAAGCAGGCCAAAGGTTGCCGCGCCTGCT
>JAYSWN010000097.1:0-1727 GCA_043718025.1 Pseudomonadota bacterium | reverse complement strand
ACGGCGCCACCGATTCCGATAATCTTAACTTTGGCTTTCAGCGTACGATAGGAAGGATTCTTGCCGAATGGATGTTTGCCCCAGCCTTTTAAACAGGCGTCCATATCGGCGTCGGCAAGCGCCAATACGGAAATCATCATCGGCAATAATAGAGCAAATGTTTTCATGTTGTTTCCCTAAAAGCGAAGGGCCAAGGTGAAGCCTGGCGCATCGTTGTGCAGTACCGCGGGCACGATCAGTAAACGAGGGCGGTTATCGGCAACCGCTTTATCGCGAAGGGACGCGCCGGTAACCCACAGATCAATCGCTTCCCAAACGTGCAGGCCGCTGGCAACGATAAGGCCAATGGCTCCCAAAGTTCCAATACTAGAAGCTCGTAGCGTCGTGAAACCGCCGACCGTGGTGGTTCCGAAAGTCGTGTCCGCAAAAAACGCAGTATAGCCGGCCGCTTCGCCAAGGGTAAAAATAAGCCCCATCGGCATGTAGCGCCGCTGAATGGCGTGCCCAATTCCAAGTCCGAATACCGAACCAATAATGCCGCCGGTAACGTAACGGCCGGTGGTTAGACCCGGCTTTACAGGTTGCTGAGCCTTAACTTGGTCATCGGCCTGCACCGAAGCCGTCATCAAACATAATCCGAACGCTAAAACGGGAACAAAACGTAAAAGGGCGTGTCTTTTCACCATAGAACCTCCGTTGAATGAAACGGGATTAGAGTACAAAGAAGGCTGTCTGTAAACGACGACGAGGGCAGTTTGATTGAGGAATAGGCGTTCTGTCTCGGCGACAAACTTTGGCGCGCGACCCACTCTACGTAACAAAAATAGATAAAATCAATGAGTTCGCGAATCTCGGTACAACTCAAGGGCGGCGACCGCAACGCCACTGGCGAGTAAAGAGATCACTTCGGCAAGACGCAAGGCCTCTTTAGCGTAGGCGTTTGAGCAGGGAGCCATAGCTTCGAGAAAGCCCAACGCCACGTTTTCGTGCGCACCGTGATCATTAATTTCCATGTGGCGGTTTACCTGCTTGGCTGCCATTTCAAACCCACCTTGCCGAAGCAGCTGGGCGAGAGGGTCAGTCTTCTGGTAAGCACTTCGTTCAAAGCAGTCCACCGCCATCGCAAATGCCAACAAATTATGCTTCGCCGTAAACTCTAGCATCTGCATTAACAGCTTGGTTTGCGCGGCCACCGGCACGGTGTCTGGATCGGCCGCAAACGATTGCATGGCCAGGCCTAAAATTCGGTCGTGGCCATTTTCTTCCTTAAGAAACTTTTCGACCAGCGGCCTGGCCCTTCCGGCAATGCCCAACGCGGGGGTAAGAGACTCACGGCATTTTTGCGTCACAAAATGGTTTTGTCGCACCATCAAACCAGCGGCCTTTTTAAATTCGTTTAAAGGTAGCTGTCGTATCTCGTCGAAAACTTCGCTACCCCGATTGGTGGCGAGCACGTCGATTAAATGAAAACGTCGGGCAACGCTAAAGAGGCTTTCGGGATGAATTCCGGCGGCGGTGGTGGAGAAAGTGGCGGCGCTGTCCCAGTCCCATTCAAAAACGCTTCGGCCTAGGGATTTGGCGGTTGACGTCAACTCAACAGAATTTCCTAAGGCACTGGCAATTAGTGATTCTGGGGAATCCAACGCAAGAACGGGATCGACGAGTTCGTGCTCGTCTAGCTGCCCCCCCGATTTCTTCGTGGGCAGGAGATAGCAAAGCGGGTAATC
>JAYSWN010000096.1:0-30949 GCA_043718025.1 Pseudomonadota bacterium | reverse complement strand
GAAGAGGGACGTCGACAAAACCAAGCAGGCCAAAGGTTGCCGCGCCTGCTACGCAATGACAGGAACGCGGCTCTACATAAGGTTTTGAGACACCCTCTTAAGGAAACCGCCCAGCTTAACCACGCCGAAAATCTAATTTTTCTCTGCCATCATCACCACCGCGGAGTGCATAGCGCGAATCCCCTCTTGGCTTGAAAAAGCAAAAAAAATCCTCCGCAGGTTTCCCGGCGGAGGATTTGTGAAATTCAAGACGGTACTTAGGCTTACTTTGAAACTAACAAGATGTTGAAGATTTTCGAGTTCTGGTTGGGGGACTGACCGATGCAGAACATCATGTTCTTGCCCGAGCTCACCACGTTGGCCGCGCCCATGCAAGCCATCTTGCCGGTTAGCGCGCCCTGAGTCACTACACCGGTCATGAAGCCTGCACTGGGACTGTTTAGCGCAGTCAAAGTGACGGTGGCCTGATCGCTAGTAACCGCGCCGGTTTCTATGTCCGAAACTTTCGTACCGACAATGGTCAGCGTATTAGCGTCGGTTGCCGTGGCCACGCCCGTGATGGGGAACACTTTCTGTCCCGAACCACCGTTTTTGTCGAAACCCAAACCGCCGTAGTTTCCGGCCAGTGCGGCCGTGGTCAGCGTGGACTGCGGCATGGCGATAATAATTTGATCCTCGTTTTCCACGCCGTTGGTCGAGTGCACCAGTGCGCCGCCCTGCTGGGTCAGCCACATCGATCCTCCGGTAAAATTCATCTGGCCGTTGGCGCAAGCACTTAGACCGGTAACTCCGGCACCACCAGTGAGAGAGGTAAAAGGACCTGCCAAGGCGTACTTCGTAGGAATCGTTCCGGCGCCAGTGGTAGCGTTATAAGAAAAAGTTCCAAAGTAATCGTTAGTGGTCTGAAGAGCGTCGTCGTCATCGCGCTTCTCACCCAGTACCCAGTTCGCCGAAAAATTGGCGGTCGGGCAGCTGCCGGAAACCACCATTGGAATGATATGGCTATCGCCGCTTCCAATCGGTTTCATCAAAAAGGCGAAGCCGGGAATTTCTAAGCCGTAGGCTTGAACGCCGGCCGCCGGTTTATCCGTCGCCGTGCCGCTTGAACTCACCACGGTCAACTTTACGTAGCCAGTGGCCAAGCGAACAAAAGTGCAGACCACAGTTAGATCAACTGCCGCGCCTACAGAAGGGGCGTGAGTCACCTGGCAAGTGCCGTCAGGGTTTAAGGTCGCTTTGAATTCGGAGCCAGGTCCGCCGTAACTTTGGGTAACTTTAGTGGCGTCGGCGCTTGCTTTACCGCAGCCTTGGTTGAAAACCAGCGCGCCAGCCACGAGGGCCACCACGGTTAAAAATGAAAAAACTCGCTTCACAGTATCCTCCAATGTGTCGTTAAAAGCCTCTGCAGCTCTTCGGACGCTCGGCGGTAAAGGATTAAGCTGATTTCTTCATTTTTGGGCTGAGGGTAAAGTTGGCTTGCTGAGAACGCGGCTTCAGTGGGACTGACCTAACGAACCACCAACCCTCAACGCACACACACCCGATTGCGGCCTTGGTTCTTGGCGTCGTAGAGGGCTTTGTCGGCGGTGCTCATTAGATCTTCGGGGCTTTTTATCGTCGAGTCCAGTGCACAAATGCCAATGCTTATGGTGACCGGTATCTGGTGGCCATCGAATACAAAGTTGTTTTTCTCAATGGTCGATCGAATACGTTCGGCCACCTCCACCGCTACCCTGAGCGGCGTTTCACGAAGGACCAAAGCAAACTCTTCGCCACCGATACGGCCCAAAGCATCTTTTTGCCGAGTCATGCGGTTTTTGATCAGACCGCAGGTCTCTTTTAAAACGTAATCGCCGGCCGGATGGCCAAACATGTCGTTGGTCTTTTTAAAATGGTCGATATCAAAAACCAGCAGAGTCAAAGGGCTCTGTTTGGAGACCGATCGCGAAAATTCTTCAACAATAATTTCGTTCACGGCCTTTTTGTTCAACGCCCCGGTAAGGTCATCAACGTTGGCCAATTGGTACATCTTGTCGTAGTGAATGTTTTCGATCTTGCCTTCGCGCAGGAATTTTAAAATCGTATTGCCGCAGCGGATCAGATCGCCATCTTGCAGCATGCGTTCGACTTCAGCTTTTTGATCGTTTACGTAAGTGCCATTCGTACTGCCCAAGTCTTTGGCGTAAACGCCTTCGGGGGTAAACCGAAACTCAGTGTGCCGACGTGAAATTGAGGTTTCACCAATGCTAATATCGGTCTGCAGATCCCGGCCGAGCACCATGCTCTCTTTGGTAATAAAAAACGACTTACCGAGTGGTTTACCAGAAATAACGACGAGCACCGGCGAAGCCGTTTTGGCTTCCTCTAACCGAATGCGCAGCGTATCGCTTTCGGCGACCGCGGTTTTGTCACCTTCGGGGGCTTTTTGATTCGAATTGGCCATGCCCCTATTATACCCAAACCCAATGCCGTTTAGGAAATCAGAGCTTTTTTAAGCAGTTGCTTAGCCTCTTCGACGCCCGGCTGGTCAAAAGCGTCCACACCGTAGAGTTCACCGGCTAAGGCGCAGGCCGTCATTTGAAAAAAGAAGAACGCGCCGAGTGTCTCTTCGCTGAGCTCGGGCAAAGAAAACCGATAAGTGGGAACGCCCGATAAATTAAGACTCTTCTCCACCGCGTTTAGCGCTTCATTAGTTAACCGCGAAAAGGTTTTTCCAACGCAATACTCAAGACTGCCCGGCGAAAAGGGGGGCTTTTTCACGGTGACTTCACCGGCCGCCTCTTTCACTTCCAAAAACCCGATCACTTTGTCGGCCGGGCCCTCTTTAAAGAGCTGAAGCAGAGAGTGCTGATCGGCAGTGCCAATCGCCGATAGCGGGGTGGCACCCACCGCTCCGCCCTGCGGATGCTTTTTGCCGAGGCTCTCGCCCCACAGCTGCACAAACCATTCGGTGGTCCGTTTTAAACCGTCGCGATAACCCATCAAAACATGCACCGGCCGTTTCTCTTGCCGATCCCACCGCGCGAAAGCAGCGGCATATTCAAGCGCCGATTTCATATTCGAGGCTTCAAGCTCGTTGCGCATCTGCCTGGCGCCTTTCAGCAAACCACTTGGCGAAACCCCCATGAGGTACGTGGGCAAAAGGCCTACCGCCGTAAACACGCTGTACCGGCCACCGATGTTGGCGGGTACCGAAAATGTTTGCCAGCCCTGCTCCGTCGCCAGCCGGCGAAGCTCGCCACTTTTCGCATCGGTAATAGCGACAACATTTTCTTTAGTAAAATGGTGGGCCAAGTGAAAAAAACTCGCCATGGTTTCGGTGGTGTTGCCAGACTTACTGATGACAATCGCCGCACACTTGCGATTTTGCAAAAAGCTTTCGGCCCCGGCAATCACTCCGGAATCGGAATTTCCCACCCAGTAGAGCGGAAATTTTTCGCTCTTAGCCCCGGCACAAAGCGCCTGCTGAATCGCCGCGCCGCCTAAAAACGAGCCGCCGATGCCGAAGATAATGACCCCTTGGCAACGCGCCATCAGCCCTTCCCCCAATCGTGAGATCTCATCGATTAGGCCAGCGGGAATGGTTTCGGGCCAATCATAAAAACCAACTTTACCGCTCTGAGTGCGGTGCCGAAACTTTTCAACGGCGGTGGCAAGTAAAACCGGATCCGTGGCGGAGTGGTTTCCTAGGCTCAGCTTTAAGTCGCGGTGGGTAAATTCAAGCAAAGGAATCCTCCATCTCGCGCGCAATCACCAGCTTTTGAATCTGATTGGTGCCTTCAACAATCGGCAAGGCGCGCGAATCACGCAGCAGTCGTTCAATGCCAAACTCGTGCGACATTGCCTGTTCACCGCACCACGAGAGCACCTCGGAGCAGACTTTAACTCCCACTTCACTGCCCAGCAGCTTGGCTTGCGCCGCAATCAGCGTAAATTTTTCTCCGCGATCACGCGACTCGGCCGCGGCTTTGATAAGACCACGGGCGCTCTGCACTTCGGTGTAGTGGTAAGCAAAGGCTTGCTGCGCGATGGGTTCGAACGGAACACCGTATTTTTTCTCACGATCGCGAAAGTACTTCCAGCCACGCTCTAGCGCTTCGCAAGCAATCCCAATTCCCCCGGCGCCAATGGTGATACGGCCCGCATCTAACTGCGAAAGCGCTACGGCAATGCCCTCGCCTTCTCCGGCCAAGCGCTGGTCGTCAGGAATAAAGGCGTCTTCAAAAACTAATTCGGCCAGCGGAGAAGAGCGTAGGCCCAGTTTTTTTTCTTGTTTGCCGACGCGAAACCCTTTGGTCTCTTTGGGCACTAAAAATGAGGTGATACCCCGGGTTTTATGCTCCGCGGTTCGGGCGATGAGTAAATACACGTCGGCCGAGCCGGCCGTGCTCACCCAACATTTGGTGCCGTTGATGCGGTAGCCGCCGTCCACCTTTTTTGCCGAGCAGATCAAAGCGGTGGCGTCGGAGCCAGAATGCGGTTCCGACAACGAAAAAGCGCCAATCATCTTTCCCGTAAGCAGAGGTAGCAAGAAACGTTCTTTTTGCGCAGGCGTGCCGTAGCGAGAAACCGCGCCCTGCACCAAGGTGGTAACGCCCAAAGTTACCGCCATCGACATTGACACCCGCGCTATCTCTTCCATCGCGCCGTAAAAACAGACGTAGGGTTGCCCCTGGCCGCCGTCGGAGGTGGGAAACGAAATCGCGGCCAGGCCTAATTTGGCGGCTTGATCAAAATACTCACGGCGAAAGCGACAGGCTTCGTCGTCTTCGAGCACCGTGGGCCGCAACACCTCATTGGCAAACTTTTTTGCAATATCGCGCCATTTCTGTTCCTGAACAGAAGGAGGCGGAATCAACGGCAGGGCCATTTTACCCGCCTACCTTTTTCAAGAGATCTTTGGCAACGAGCAGGCGCATCACCTCGTTGGTGCCGGCCCCAATTTCTAAAAGCTTGGCGTCGCGCATGTAACGCTCAACCGGGTACTCTTTCATGTAACCGTAGCCACCTAAAATCTGAATGGCGTCTAACGCTACCTGCGTTGCCATCTGCGCGCTAAAGAGTTTACTCTCCGCGCCGAGCGACATATTAGACTCACCGGCATCGAATTTTTCGGCCGACAAATAAACCAGCGCTTCGGCGGCATCTAAACGGGTTTTCATTTCCGCGAGTCGTTCTTGCACCATCTGAAACTGCGAAATCGGAGTTTGGAACTGGGAACGCTCGGTGGCGTACTTCGCCGCAAACTTGACCGAAGCTTCAGCAATGCCGAGCGAAATTCCCGAAATAGTGATGCGCTCGATATTCAAATTTTTCATCATGTGGGAAACGCTTTCGTTTTCTGAGCCCACTAAATTTTCTTCCGGCACTTCGCAGTTTTCGAAAAACAGCTCGGAGGTGGGTGAGCCACGCATTCCCATTTTGCGCAACTTCTTACCGACTTTGAAACCCGAAAACCCTTTTTCAACTATGAATGTGGAAACCTGCTTTTTGATATCACCAGTGCGCGCGTAAACCACGTAAGTGTCGGCAATGGGACCATTGGTGATGAACGTTTTTGCGCCATTGAGAATGTACTTATTGCCTTTTTTTACCGCGCGAGTGGTCATGCCCAGTGCATCACTTCCGGCCCCGGGTTCGGTCATCGCCATCGCCCCAAAATGCTCGCCGCTGATTAACTTAGGTAGGTACTTCCGCTTTTGCGCTTCCGAAGCGTTTTCAAAAATGTTGTTCACGCACAGCATGGTGTGGGCGAGATACGACAAAGTGGTGGAAGCGCAGGCTTCGCTAAACGCGTGCATCACCACGGTGGCCGCCACCGCCCCCTCGCCAATTCCCCCGTACTCTTCCGAAACGGTGATCCCCAGCACGCCAATTTCGCCCATTTTGCGAAACGCAGCTTCGTTGTAACTCTCTTTTTCGTCGATCTCTTCGGCTTTAGGCGCCAACTCTCGTTTGGCAAAGTCGGTTACCGTTTCGAATAGAGCCTGGTGTGCGGATGAAAGGCGCCAAATCATTTTGCTTTTCCTTTTTCTTCTTTTGCTTCTTTGTCGGCCTTCTTCTTAACCGGCTTCTCGTTTTCATTGTGGGCTTCTTCGGGCCGGTGGCGAGCCTCTGCTTCCGCATTGCCGAACCGGGCAGACTGTATCAGCTTTTCTTCGATATCGATTTTCTTTGTGACGCGCTCTAGCTGTTTCACCAGCTGATCTAACTCGTCTGCCTTCCAATCACCACTTTTCAAGCGTCCAAACGACTCTTCTCCCAACTTAAGCAACAGGCGCCGGCGTTCACCCAAAAGGTATGCCCCTTTGGCCATCAGCACCCCGATTTTCCAAGCCTTACCCACCCATAGTCGGAGCCCTTCGGAGGCCAACGAGAGACGTTCGCTAGAGATTTGATATTTGGAGTTGGGACTTGGATTCGGTGTTGGCTGGCTGATGGTTAACCCCGCTGCAAAATTACGTTGAGAAGGCAAATAGTTGGCTATGGGGTGGGTGGTAGTCAAGGCAAAGCTCGGCGCAGTAGTTAGCGGTTAGGGCTCCCGGGTTACGCTGCAACAAGACAATTGAAAAATGGGGGAGAGGCTGATATTTCTTTTCTCCCTTTGATTGGCCTGGATGGCGGAATTGGTAGACGCGTTGGACTCAAAATCCAATACTCGCAAGGGTGTGGGAGTTCGATTCTCCCTCTAGGCATTATTCTGAAATATTGGTCGAACCGCTACAAAAACGTGGGCCCGAGATTCGGCATTTATAGCCCCTTTCCCATCTCAAACTTATCGCACCGCACCTTGAGTCTTTCTTTCCGGTCAGTGATGTTGGCTTTTTTTGCGGGGGGAGGATTAGCTTGAAATTATTTATTGCACTAGTCGGCTTGGGTCTAGGTCTAGGTTTAGTTTTTATTGAGACGGCCACGGCGTCGCCGCAAACGGAGGCGGTGGCCGTAGTTGCGGATTTTGACTTAAATCAGGAAGGCCACCAGGAATCGGCTTCTACCCTTCCTTGCGCTTCAGGAGGTCCGGTTTCGGAAGCCTTCTATGAATCCATGTATCTCCGCTGCTTGCAAACCTACTGCCCTAGCAAATGTACCGCCGGCGGTAGGGCCAAAGGTGATTACTACACCAATGGCCACTACAATATCGTGTGCGTTTGTTATTAACGGCATAGCCCCAGATTGAGTTGGATGACCTTTTACCCGATCAATCTCAACCGCAGCAAATAACTTAAACTCTTTAGCCTGGTGCTTAGGCGCGACCAGCGAGTTAGCGCCCAGCTCGATTCGCCAAACGTGCGCTCTTTAAACTCCACCTGCACCGTAACCACCCGCAAACCGGTCTTCAACGCTTTGTAGTAAGCAAACGTATCGAGCTCGAGTCCGTGCGGTGCCGAGGCAAACTCTTGCAAAAACTCCCGCGCGAAGACTTTTGGTTGAGCGTTGATCTCTTCCATCTTTTGGCCGAGCACTAGCGTAGCGAATTTGGCGTGGGCTGCGGTGGTAGATGACGCGGTTCCCCGTTCGGTAATACGAAACCCTTTTCCAAAACAGGTTTCGGGATGGCCGGTCTTCTCCATTTCTTGCAACACCCGAAAAACGTCGGCCGGCGGGCACTGGCCGTCGGCGTGCGACCACGCCAGAAATTTACCTTTGCCCTGACGCAAACCATGCAGAATGCCAAAGCCGTAGCCTTGGTTTACTTCAACCTTGGTGGTGCGGAAGGCGCCATTTTCGCTCTTCATCAGCTCCCGGCGAAGCACTTCGGAAGAGGAGTCGGTTGAGCCATTGTCGACGAGAATAACCTCGACTCCGCTCTTGCCCCTAAGGGCTTCGCGGTAACCGGCAATCAGCCCCGAAAGATTTTTGGCTTCGTTGTAGCAGGGAATGACGATCGATAGATCCATGCCGTTAATCTTAGCCAATAATTGCCCGACAATTAGTAACTTATTTTTATCGCGTAGCGGCGCGGCGCATTTTTTTTAAGAAGACACCGCTATTTATTTTGCGCGCGGGGAGTTAAAATTTGCGAATGATTTCGATTCACCGGTGGGCAGCGTTTTTCGTTACCACGGCCCTGCTCTGCGGCTGCACCTTCACTCCACCAAAAGTGGGCATCACGGTGCGCTGGGACACTGCGGACCACAAGTTTGCCGCCCCTAGTACCGTTTCAGACGTCAGTTGCTTTTTTGTGAACGTAACCGGCTTGGGCATTCAGTTGAATAACGGGCCCGACGCCTACGGCGGCAGAACGCCCGACTGCCTTGGACTGGGAATAGTTGCGGGCCCTTTTCCGCTTTCCACATTGGCCACCGGGGTAAGGCTCTTGGTTCCCCCCGGAGAAGTGCGCACCATCGAAATTTTGGGCGCCCTTTCTACTGAGTTTGGCGATTCGTGCCTAAACCGCACACTTACTGACTATTTCAACACCCTTTCGCCGCCGCAGCTCTATACGCTGGGCTCGACCACCACGAAGCTTTTTGTCGACAGTAAAATAACGGTAGAAAATAGCTATCAACAGTCTAGTTCGAAGGACCGCGTTGCGTCGTGCCCAGGCACCCCTAGTGGTGGCGTTAATCCGGGTTCACAGCCCGACGGTACCATTGCCGGCGTAAAGGCCTTTGCTCACGTTAGTTTAGCGCCGCAATTGCGCACCTACAACTTTACGCCTTCGGTGCAAGAGTTTAACGCCTCAGACGCAATTTTGGGTGACATCGGCGCCGGAACTTCGTTGGGCATTCGCATTTCTCCCGATTTCACCCGCTTAATTATCCCTTTCTCAAACTCGGGCCAAACGCAGTTACTTCAATACAGTCTTTCTAAATCGCGAGTGCCGACAAAGTTTTCCAATTTTACTAGCGCGAGCTCGGGAGAAGGCTGGGTCGACGCCATCATTGCCCCCTTGGCCGACAACTTCTATCCTTTTAGCCTCAACAGCTTTTTTCAACTGCTCCATGTGGGGGATAAAACCGATGAAATAGGCGCTCCAACTACCACCACCCAACTCACTTCGCCCGTGGTCACTCCCAATGAAGTGTGGGTCTTTACCCGGAACCTGGCCCGAGGCATAAATTCGCTGACTAGACTGACGCGAGGCTCCAAAGGCGTGTTAAATACCATTACCAATGTGAGTAGCATTATTGCTAGCGATCTAACGTCAGTTACATTGGCCACTGATCGCCTCTACTCCCGACTATTCATCACTCGAGATGGCGTCATTGAGGTCTACCGCATCGGAAGCAACGGGCTTCTGACCCTTCTCGACAGTGAACCGATTTCACTGGGCCCAACTAAGCTAGTGGTCAACCGGTCGGGTAACCGTTTGTACCTATTACGGCTAGGCCCCCCAACCGTAGCAACCTATTTCACCGTGAGCGAGGGCGGGGTTTTAAGCGCGAGCGCAGGTTCAACTACGGTTACCCACTTTGGCCGTTTGTTGCTTGAACCCACCGGCAAAGTACTGTTCATTGACAACACCCCGGCCAATTTAACTGACATTGTTTTGGATGAAGACCTACCCAACTCGATCGGCATGCCTCACTCGTACACTCAACTGGAACCGGGCTTGCCGATCTCAATGGTCAATTCGATTGCCTTTGCCCCGATCTTTCAAGCCGGAAATTGACCCCGCCGCCACATTCTAGTTTAGTGGGCAGAAACGTTTGGTTTGGGGGCTTCTATGTCGCGTTATGGGTGGGTGTTTTTCATCAGCAGTCTGTTTTTGGTGGCGTGCGCCAAACCAAAGTTAACGCCGCTAAAGAGTTTGAATGAAACTAAATATACCGACGAAGCCAAACGTCATTTCAACACTTTTGGTCCGAAAGCGGTGGCGCCCCCTCTTCTCGACGTCAAAAGTTATCATCTGCAAGCGGCGTTTGATTGGCCCACCCTAACGCTCAAAGCGACGCTGCAAATCACCCTTCAGCTGCTTGATGTTAAAAACGATGCAATCACCCTCAGCAGCAGGGTGACGCGCCTTGACTCGGTCACCGCGCCCGACGGCACCGCGCTTTCTTTCACCACGTCAGACGGCAAACTCACCATCGCGCTTCCGGCTGAATTGGCGAATGCCGCACGCCGGGGCTCAATTCAGATCGCGCTTAAATACGAAACCAAAGCCAACTCCGCCACCGATGCGGCGCTGGCCGCCACCCCGGTGCGAAAAGGCGATCCGGTAAAGAGGCGCACGGTTGCCACCCTTTCTGAGCCCTTGGGCGCTGAAGAGTGGATGCCTTGCCACAACTCCCCCGCCGATCGCGCCCTTTTCTCGACTCGGTTTACCACGGTTGAAAACGAAAAATTTATCTCCAACGGCGAACTCAAAGAAGAGACGGTGCACGGCGGTTTCCGCCACACCACCTACGCCACCTCCTACACGCTACCCACCTATTTAATGGCGTTTGCGTTTGGAAATTTTGAAGTGGTCACCGACACCTCTTTTCGCGTGCCGCTGCAAATCTGGCACCGCAAGGGGTTAAGCGTTGATACCAAGGGAATGCTTTCGTTTCTGAAAAAAACCATGGAGCACTTCGAATCCTTATTGGTTAACTACCCCTTCGAAAAGTATGCCTTGGTCTTACTCCCCGCGTTTAACGGCGGACTCGAGCACGCCAGCATCACTTTTCAAGGAGAGACCCGAAGCTCGCACTCGCGCGTGGTTCACGACTTGGAGCTGACTGCGCACGAGATGGCGCACCAGTGGTTTGGGGATCTCATGACGATCAGCAGCTGGGATGATCTTTGGATCAAAGAGGGCATGGCGACATTGCTGGCGCAGGAGGCAATTCGCTTTAAGCAAGACGCCACCAAAAGTGGGAGGCGATTTGCCCGTGATTTTACCGTGGAAGAAGGACACGCCATTCGCGACCTAAGCCTTGCTCCCAACGATAAATACACCTCGGGCCCCTATGGTCGCGCGGCGTGGGCCTACACCCAGTTGCGCAGCCTGTGGGGCGAAGCCCGCTTTTGGGGTTGGCTCGCCACTCTTTTAAAGACCCACGCTTTTGCCTCCCTCGGCACCGACGACTTGCTCGCCGCCGTTGAAAACGAAGGCGGCAAAGCCTTGGCCAACAAATTCAAGCTGGCCCTGGCGGCCAAAGCCCTGCCCACGGTGGCAAGCGCTGAGTTTAAAGATCAGCGGCTTACGCTCACCCTGGTGGACCAAGAAAACTCTCTGATTGCGCCGATAGAAATTCATACCCTGGCGCTTAACGAAATGAAGACGAGGCGCGATTTGGCGGTGGGAAAAAATGTGCTTCCCCTGCCTGAAAAAAGTGTTCTCGTGCTAGACCCTCAAGACGCCCATCCCCTTTTTGAATTTGGCTTTGAAACGGCGGCCATTGGCAGCGTGGTCAATCCCTTGCTGGTGGGCAACCAAGAGACCAATGCGGCGCTATTTCCCAAACTTGGCGCCGCCAACCAAATCGACGCCCTACAATTTTCACACGGTTGGCAATTCACCCCGGACAATTTTCTAGCGCTGTATAACCAAACCCATAGCGATACTGGCCGCTATAGCTTAATCGGTTTGGCGTGTGGCTTGGCCGTTGGCCAAACACCAGCGTGGAAAACCGCGCTACTTGAAGCACTAAAGAACCCGCCCGGTTTTGGCGTTCCGGATCCGGCCCTCACTACCGGTTGGTCAGCCTGTCGTCCGCTACTGGGGGCGACCTTTGATTCCGCGTGGGATGAACTACTGAAGGCTCCCGAAAGATCCGGCGAGGTCGAGCCCGAGCTTTTACAACTTGCTTTGGTGTCACGAGATCAAGCGGCCGTCTTTGCTACGGTAAAAAAGCTGACCGCATTGGGCGGCACGGTGCGCACCCAGCGCATGATGCTTGAGCTATTGGCGCTTCACCTGGCAAGCAAGGGGAGTTACGAGCCGCCGGCGGTGGCCGAAGAGTGGAAACAGTGGCTACGCAATTTTATTAGCGTAAGTGAAGTGGAAGAGAGCCTTACGGTCGCGATTTCGATTTTAACCAAAGCCAAAGATGTGAAAAGCCTCGCGGTATTTGCTGCGGCGATCAATGAAACGGCACGGGTGGAAGTGCGCCACAAATTATTTTGCGGGGCCCACTCCATTGCCGCTGAACAAACCGCCGAGTGGTTGGCCTTTACCAAACAGATTCACCGGCCGATGGATTTAATCACTGAGCGTTGTAGCAAATAGTTGCGTAATCAAAAACGGTAGGCAACCGACATGCCGTACGACGGATCCGCTCCGGTGCGCAAAGGCTGGGTAGTGGCGATTGAGGCGGAAAGATCATGATTGAGCGCTTTTGAAACGCCCAGCTCAAGGGCCGGGGCGTCGATACGGTAACGAAGCATGGGCGTGGGCAGGGCCGCATTGGCCGGCTTGAGGGTAAACTGGCTGTAGAAAGATCGCTCTTGCAGAGGACTTGAGGCACCCAAAAAACGGTTATGGTAAAAGCCAAAATCTAAAGCGTTGCAGGTGTATTCAAACTTCGAAAAGTCGGTGAAAATATCGTAACCAAAACGCACGCTGCCGGCCAAAGCGCTAGGCCGTGCCGCCGGACCCGACGGTACAAAGGAAATGGTCTGAGTCTGGGCTTGCTGCAAGACACGAAGGGTTGTCTCAACGCTTTTCAAATCCTTAAGGCCATTCCAAGTTTTGATGAAGTTTTCTAGCCCTTTTTGCAAACGGATTTGCAAAACCTGCATGGCAAAAGCGGCGCGGTATTCGGTTTCGCCCAAAGCGTTGTCGTGAAATTCTAAAGTGCCGGCGTTAACGTGCTTTTGATTGCGGGCCACGGCCGGTGTGTAAACGGCCTGCTGCTCGTGATAATCCCAACGGTCGCGGTATTCGCGGTAAATGCGTGAGTCCGAGTCGGCGACGAAGGTGTTATAAAAATGTTGTTCACTATTAAGGGGACTTGGTTTGACGATGGCCATCGCGATCGATGACTCCATTTTTGCGGTGAGGCTACCCGAAGGGGCTACGGCAGAAAGTGCGCGTGATTCAGCAAAGACCACGGGCGAATAGATTTGGCCCGCGATGCCGAGCGCAACCCCAAGCTTACGAAGCGACAGTTTTTGTCGTCTTTTGATCATTTCCACCTTACGAACCACTACTCGCCTTTCTCACGGGCGAATGTAACCGACACTAAAGCAAAAGTCTGGCCAGCTAGACAGCTGTCAATTTGAGTGAAGAATGACAGAGACTTAACGGTTGGGGTGTCAAAAGGTTAGGCACCAGATCGCCTGGAATCATTCCGCGCCACCAGAACCCCCCCAAGAAGCTGTACTAGCAAGGGTTTTAAGCCACATTGAGAAGTGTCTAAATTTTAAACACCCACTGTCTAACGTTTAGACAGTGTGGTGCTCGCCTCAAGTGACGCCTGCGGCGAATTGTCGCGCGAGATTGGGCCCTTAGGCGCTTCTCTTGCCTGCCCCTTAAGCTTCTTCTGATCGACCAGTTTTAAATACCGAAACTTGGCGTACTCAAAAATGTTGGGCGGCTTGGTGTGGTCGCGCCTCGGTTCCAATTCAAAATCGCCGGCACCACCGCGCGCGCTGTCCTCCGGAGGCGGTCCCCCCATTAGCTGGGCCAACATGGCTTCGAAAGGGTCGGGCCCTTTGTCCGCCGAGCCTGAAGATCCTCCGCCGCTGGCCCCGCCTTCGGCGCCCTGGCCAGATCCGACCGCTTCGTTTTTCTTGCGCGTTTCGCCCTCTTCGGCCACCGCGCCCTTTAAAAGTTTTGCCTCTTCGGCCGGACTCTTTCCCGTGCCCGCCGTGCTGGGGCCAAAGCCCGCTAGATTGGGCCCAAAATTCTGTGGTTCGCTAGGCCCCTCGTTTTTCTTGCCATCCTGCATAGTCACCGCGCCACCGTTAATCAAAGCCGGAACCGATTTGGGAAGGTTTGGTTTTTCGCGAACTTCGGGTTCAGGGGTTACTTGCGCCACCGCCGGCTTTGCGACCTTTGCTTTACCTAAATCAAGTTCGGGTAACAGCGGTTTCAAAACGGAAACTTTACCGGTATCGAGGCCTGGATTTTTTGCCTCATCTACTTGCACGGCTTGGTACTGAGCCATTGCCGCATTGTCTTCAGCGGGTGAACCGGCCGGAAGTTTTTGCTCGTTTATTTTTATACTTGCCTGCTTTGGGGTGTCGGCCGCTGAAATCTGCTTTTCGCTCTTGTCGTTTTCTTCGGCCGCCTTCGCCATCTCTTTTCCCTGCTGGCAAGATTGATTGGCCATCATCATCATCATTGCCTTATCGCTTCCCTTAGCATTTTGCGCCGCTTGCATCATCTGCATGCAGGCGATCATCGACTGGGTTGAGCCGGCCGCCGCCATGGCTTTGGCCATGGCCGAGCTTTTTTGACGATCCATGGGTTTTACTGCGCCCGACGCGGTGACTTCCGGCCCCGCCGGAACGTCAACGGTGGTGCCGGCAACCGGCTTATCACCCGCTCCTGCCGATGCAGAGGGCGACGTTTCTGCGCGCAGGGGTAGAGCAAAGGTCAAAGTTAGCAGCGAATGCAGCAGCAAGGAGAATTTCATGGTTTCCTCTTTGCAGAAATATTTTTTGCGGTTGCCGTTTTAGAAGTGAGCGCGGCCAGCGAAGCAGTATTTCTCGCTGCGACCATGGTCTGCGGTGCCGTTAAAAGTGCTTTTTGGGCCACCGCGGATTTGGCTAAACCTACGCCGCCCTCTTTTTTCAAGCCGTGGTAACGAAAGCTCGCGTACTGAAAAATATTGGGCAGCGCTTCGTTCTCTGCGTTTCCATTAGCCGACGCAAACTCTTTTAAATTGATGATGCCGCTAGCCGCTGCATCGGCCGCCGTGGCCGCCCCGGCTCCGCCCCCCATCAACTGGGCGAGCATCGCATTCATATCCATATCGCCAGCTTTCTCTGACTTAGCTTCGCCTGATCCGCCGGCCCCTTCTCCGTGAGTATCGCCCTTAGCCTCTTTGTTTCCGCCGCGCCGATCGCCACCGCCAAGTAACTGCGAAAGATTTTTTGCCCCGGCCGCATTGCCGGCCGGACCGGTAGCGGCGCCAGCCGCCGCAAGCCCAAGCAGGCCACCGCCCGCAGCCTGTGAGGCCGCGGCACTCTCCCCGCCCTTTGCCTGATCATCAAAGCCGACGCGAGATTCGGGAATTAAATTTGGCGTGTTGGCCACCGGAGTTGCCGCCAGTTTCACAGTATCAGTTTTGACAACGCTAGCGGGCTTAGCGTCGAAGGCAGACTTATCCACCACTCCGCTTGAGGTTTGGCCGGGCGCCGGAGTGCTCACCGCATCGGCGACGGCTTCGGGAGTGGCGACGCTTTCTGGGGCTGGCCTTTGCGATTCCTCTTTGGCCGCCGGCGTCGCCGCATTTTCAGTTTTCAACTGCGGCTGAGCCACCGCTGGACTGGTTAAACCTTCTTTACCCTTTTGGTTCTGGGCGGCGTTCGCCAAATTCGAAGCGGCTTGCCCGCACTGTTGCATCGCCATGGCCATGAGCATATTTTTTTGCGACTCATCGGTCGCCTCTTGCGCCTGTTTCATCAACATCATGCATGAGAGTCCGGCCATTGCCGCCCCTGCCGCCGCAAGTGCCACCGCGGCGCCGGAACCGTCTTTTCTATCTGTAGGTGGTGGGGGAGCTTGAGTGGGAATGACTACGGCGGCGGAACTGGGAGCCGAGTTAATTTCGGCCGATCCACGCGTAGGAAATAGCCCAAGCGAAATTAGCAAAACTGCGGTGGCTCCTCGATGTCGTAGTCTAGGTGTAAACATGTTGTTCGCTCGATCTAGCTTAGATAGTGCAAACGCCACGCCCTGAAATTGAGCGGGGCTTTTGTACTCTGATTGTCTACAGCGTTGACAATCTCGACGGGGAGAAAGCGGGGCCAGCCCAAAGGCAGGCTTAACTGACTGATTTATTTGGCAATTACCAAGCCTGTCCAAGACCCTCCACCGGCCCGTGCGTAGGTAAACAATTGACTTTTGTAAGAAACAGAACTACTTAAGTTTGTTTTCTGAGAAGTTTTTTCTCTAGTTTGTAGACCAAGGATTAAAGCAAAATGGAACGACACGCTTCCGCACTAAAAGCTGCCCGTCAGGCAAAAAAACGTAATTTAAAAAACCGTCAGTCGCGTGCGAACCTTCGCACGGTAGTAAAAAAGGTACGAGCCACCCTCACTACTAAGGCAAAAAAAGAAGAGATGAAGAAAACCCTTCCGACTCTTCTCAACGAAGCCCAACGGGCGCTCATGAAGGCCTCTAGCCGCGGTTTGATCAAGAAGGGCAACGCCTCTCGACAAATTGCTCGGCTGAGCGCCGCGATTCACAAAGCCCTTAGCGCTTAATCGCGCATTTGACTTACAAACCGCTTTTGAAAAAGCCGACTTCTGGTCGGCTTTTTTATTTCCCAGCCTCCCCCGAGAAATCCACTTTCCGGTTTAGGATTACGGACTGCCCCTCTCACATTCGATCGGCGGGAGTTCGTGAGAAGGAATAGGTGCCGGTGAACTTACCCGCCTTACCGTCAATTTCGAGATACGGATGCACCATAAAATTTATTGGCGCTTGATTGGCAAAGGGCGAAAAACGCAACTCACGCCCCCGGCTAATCTCAATGCGGTTAGCCGGATGGTGACCAAAATAGTATTCACGCTCTTCTGGGTGCTTCCACGCTTCCGAGATATCCACCGGAATCCATTTTCCATCGGCTAAAAACTCGGCCCAGCAATGATAGCCATCGATGGCTCCCGAATTTTTATCGGTGGGAATTGTGAAGCCAATGGCAAACCGGCTTGGAATTTTGGCGGATCGCGCAATGGCGATAAAAAGGGCGTGGAAATCGGTGCAGTTTCCGGTTTTTGAATCGCAGGCGTAAACGGCGTCACCGCGCCCCCAACCGCTTCCGCTCTTGTCGTACTTCATTACCGATAAAACGTAGTCGTAAATGGCGCGCCCTTTATCGGCGGTAGTTTTTTTACCGGCGGTAACCTCGGCGGCAATTTTTTTAAAGCGGGCGTTGAGCGGGACCATCGGTTCGCTTCGCAGGTAGCGAGGAATGTCTGTATCGGTATTTGGGTAAGCGCCTTTTTCTTGGCGCACCACATCGTAAGTTATAGAGAATCGCTTCTTTTCATCTGCCTTGGTAAACGAGAGGTGCTTCGCCTGATTGTGGAATTGAGTTTCGCTGGTTTGAGAAAGGGCCGCCACGTCACTTACCGATGTGACCGTCACTTTCTGGTAGTTGTCGGACGAGGCGATCGGCACCCATATTTGGCCCCGTTGCCCCTCTTTAAGCGGCGGAACTTCAAATTCGTACACCAGCCGGAAGCGATCGGTGGGAGAGAGATAACTCGCGGCAAATAGAGGGCCGACGAAAAAGAGAGTGAGCAAGGCAAAAATTTTCATGCCCCGGTTTACCTTACCGGCGGCGGGCTAGCCACTTCAATTGCGCCATCAGCAATAGCTGCCATCGTAGCGGGCAATGGCGGAATCAACCTGGGTTGACCAGGCATCAAGGCCGCCGCGAATCACCATTACCGAGGTAAATCCCTGATCGGCCAGCCAGTGAGCAAAATCTAAACTCCGCACTCCGAAGTGGCAGTACAGCACTAGTGAAGTGCTTGGCGGTAAGTTCATGAGGGCACCATTAAGCGCCGACTGTTCGCAGCGAATCGCCCCCTCAATGCCGGCGTGGTGCGCCCACTCCGAAGGCTCTCGCACGTCAACCACCAGCACCGCTTGATTAGCGTCAATAAGCCGTTTGGCTTCCACTGGCGATATCTGCCGAATGCGGCTGTTCTTCGCCGCCAGCTGAATCTCCATAAACAAAACCTGCGGCGGAGGCAGGCCATAATTTTGCGAAAGTTGGCGAAGCGTCTGCCCCATCTCGTGCGTCGTGACCGTCATGTGGAATTGCTGGCGCAACACCTCCCTACCTTGCGGATAGTGGCGAAGCACATCGCGAAGCGAGCTATTTTCGGTGATACGGGGGGGAGACGAGTTGAAGAAAAAGGCTCGCGCTGAATCAAGAAACTGTTTCCAATGCTGGAAATTTTTCTTAGCGCGCTCCGTAGCCATTTACCTCTGATAGTCCATGTAATCCATGATGTGCTTATCGCGATCTACTACCGAGTATTCGTATTCCTTAGTGTGATACAAACAATCTGTAGGGCAAGCCGCACTGCAAAGCCCACAATAGCAGCACAAAGAAATATCGATCTCAAAACGCTTCAGGTTAAGCGTTTTCTTAACGCCACCTTTAGTAAAATCGGGCGAATCGGTGGTCCCTTTTTTATCGGCCTCGATGTAAATGCAATCTACCGGACAGGCCACCGCGCACTGCTTGCAGGAGATGCAGTCTTCCACGTCGTTAAAAAGCAACCCGCGCGATCCCAGCGGCAGGTGATCTTTGACTTCGGGGTACTGAATGGTGATGTCACCCTTGGTGTTAACCCGGCCAAATACCTTGATGGTAACCGCCATCCCCTTAAAAGTGCTGACGGCGGTATCACGAATCAATTCAACGTAATCAATTAGCGTCATCGATCTACCTCTCCCAACACGATGTCGAAGCTGCCCAAGGTGGCGATTAAGTCAGAGACCATCACGCCTTGGCTCAAGTCATTTAAGGTAGCTACGTTCAAAAAGCACGGGCTCTTCGCCTTGACGCGGTAAGGTTTCGCCGTGCCATCTGAAACAATGTAAAAAGCCAACTCGCCGCGTGGGCATTCGGTTCTAGAAAAATGCTCTCCCGCCGGTGGCTTTATCACTTTGCCTATTTTACCCCGGTGCGGTCCGCTGGGGATGCCGTCGATCAGCTGTTCGATAATGCGCAAGCTTTGGGTCATTTCGCGCATGCGCACAATGTGCCTATCCCAGCAATCGCCCAAAGTTCCCATTTCGCCATTGCCCACCGGCACATCAAACTGCACCTCAGGGTAGATCGAATAAGGAATGTCTTTGCGTAAATCCCACTTATAACCGGCGGCCCGCAAAATACAGCCCGTAAGGCCGTAGTCAAAACACAGGTCCACATCCATCACGCCCACATCTTTGGTGCGCTCGATGAAGATCTGATTGTACGACACCAAAGTGTTGTACTCTTCGACCTTAGGTTTCATGTAAGTGACAAATTCTTTGATCTGGGCGATCTGTGCGGGGGTAATGTCGCGAGCCACCCCACCAACCCACATATAGTTGTAGAGCAGGCGCGCGCCGCTAATCGACTCAAAAACATCTAAAATCT
The DNA here is from genome assembly GCA_043718025.1 of Pseudomonadota bacterium. Taxonomy (GTDB): domain Bacteria; phylum Bdellovibrionota; class FAC87; order UBA2466; family UBA2466; genus JBGSST01. The sequence continues at coordinate 11,741 of JAYSWN010000096.1, read as the reverse complement.
TTTCGCGATCACGAAAGGCGTACATAAAGGCGGTAAACGCCCCCAAATCCAAACCGTAGGTGCCGAAAGCCATCAGGTGGCTGCCCACCCGCTGAAGCTCAGCAATAATCACGCGAATGTATTCGGCGCGCCGAGGCACTTCGAGCCCCAGCATTTTCTCAACCGCAATCGCCCAACCCATCGAGTTGTTCATGGCCGCCAAATAGTCTAGGCGATCGACAAAGGGCATTACGCTCATGTAATCAACCGCTTCGGCGTGCTTTTCCATGCAGCGGTGCAAGTAGCCAATTTCAGGATGAGCACTGCGCACGATCTCACCATCGGTGGTGACAATCACCCGAAGCACGCCGTGCGTACTGGGGTGCTGCGGGCCCATGTTTAAAAGCAATTCGTCGGTTCTTAAATTTTCGAGGGCCGGTGCCCCGGGCAGAGTTGGGTTTACGACTTGATTCATATAGTGGCACTCCCCACTTCGGTGGCGCCAACGTCGTCGTCGGGAAACGAGAGCGGTACCGGCATGCCCGAATAATAGTCGGGCGTTTGGTAGTCTTTACGCAGCGGAAAGCCCACCCAGTCTTCCGGACATAAAATGCGCCGGTGATCGGGGTGCCCCTCAAAAGAGATGCCGTACATATCGTAAGTTTCGCGCTCAAGCCAGTTGGCCCCTTTAAACAGTGGGGTGAGGCTTTGAACGCTCACGCCGTTCTCGCGCGGCAAAATCACTTTTAGGCAAACGATGGTTTTGTGCGTGTACGACGCCAAGTGATAGACCACCTCAAAGGTAGAGGTCTTAGGGTAGTCGGCGCCCGAAATGCTGCCGATGGTTTCGAAATGCAGCTCTTTGTGAATGTGCTCCACCACGTCGTAAATCTTTTCTTTAGGCACGGTGATAAAGGGATCGGGCTTGGTTTCGCCCTTGCCAAAGCTGACGCCGGGAAAACGACCGGTTAAATTTTGCAGAATGTCTTCGAATTTCACGCCTGCCCCCGCAAAAAGCCAAAGGCCTTATGATTGCTCTCTTGAACCTTAATCTTTTTTTGCAAAAGCATAATGGCTTCAAGCAGAGTTTCTGGACGCGGCGGGCAACCCGGAACGTAAATATCCACCGGAATAATACGATCTACGCCTTTAAGCACGTGGTACCCCTCTTGCCAGTAGGGACCACCTTTATTTGAACAGCTGCCCATCGAAATCACCCATTTGGGGTCAGGCATTTGCTCGTAAAGAGTGCGGATGCGTGAGGCCATTTTTAAAGTGACGGTGCCGGCAACGATCATTAAATCGGCCTGGCGGGGAGTGGCGCGAAACACGCCGCAGCCAAAACGCTCTAAATCATAGTCGGCCGCGCCCACCGCCATCATCTCTATCGCACAACAGGCCAATCCGAAGGTGAGTGGCCAAAGAGAATTGGTGCGTCCCCAATTCACCACTTCGTCGACGGTCGTGAGGACAACGCTATCCGCTGCTGACAAGATAAAGCTCCTTAAATCTAAAGAAGGACATCTAAACTAGAGAGTCCGTTTTTGTCGCGAAAGGTTAACTAGAGGGTTACGAAAAGGCAAACGATTCTAGCGGTTAGCCCGCCGCTTTCGCGGCAGTACTTCAACCACCGGCCGCCGCCCTTGCATGGCATCAATGCCGATGGCCACGGTGAGATCGCTCGTTACATTCACCATCGATCGGCAACGGGCCACAATCCAATCCACACTGAGCAAAATCGGCAGCGCCTCATCGGGCAAACCCACCGTCGACAACACCAACGCCAGGGCGATGATGCCGGCGTCTGGAACACCGGCCACGCCAATGGTGGCAAACACACACACCCCGGCCAGTCCGATCTGCTGCCACAACCCTAAATGAATTCCGTAGGCCTGGGCTAAGAATAGGGCGGCCGCCACTTCATAAAGAAGAATGCCATCATTATTAAGGTTGGTGCCCACGCATGCCGAAAGTCGCGCCGACGCGGGCGATACCTGCAAACGCTCCATCGCGCTCAAACTCAGGGGCAGGGTTGCCAAGCTGCTATTGACGCCGAAAGAATAAAGAATGGCCTCTTTGGCCTCGCGCCAAAAGGTGCTGAGCTTGCGGCCGCCGATTAAGCCAATCCAAATTTGGTAAACCACCACCACTTGAATGAACATGCCCACTAAGCAGGTGAGCACGTACGCGCCAAGCCCCGGAAGCAAGGCGAAGCCCTTTTCACCGATGGCCTTGGCCACCGCCGCAAAGATGGCGATGGGGGCAACCGCCACGATCCACCTTAAGATCTTCATGTTGAGTTTGAGACCAAACGAAATGGTCTCTTTCACCAGCTCATAAAAAGGTGCCGCAATGCCTTCTTTGTCTTGAGCCAGCGCGCGAATCGCAAAACCAAAGAACAGGGCCAAAAAAATGACTGCCGGTAAGTTGTGGCTGGCGAAGGGGCCAATCAAACTGTCGGGCAGTTGCGAAATAATGGCGTCGCCCCAGTCCATTTTTTTATCGGCCAAGGCTTTCAACGCTCCGGTGCCATCGTGAAGCTTGAGATAAGTGCCGGGATGGAAGGTATTTGAGATCACTAACGCGATCGCAACCGCGCACAAACCGTTTACGCCGCTGATTGCCATCATCCATAAGATGCCGCGGCCACCAAACTGGGCTTGCAACACTGAATCAACAATAGCCAAGAACAAAAGTGGCGTGGCAAAGGTTTTTATGACGACAAGAATAGCTTTGGCCAGCACCCCTAAGAAGGCAACCTTAGGTCCAAAGGCCACCGCAACCAGCACGCCGGCGCAAATGGCGACCAAAGTTTGAGCAAAAAACGAACGCGAAAGTAATTTCACTCCAAAGCGATAGGACAGTGGCTTGAGATTGTCATGGCACGAGTGATTTACCGCGGGCGAAGGCGCGATTTAGCGGCAACTTTTAATTGTCGGCGAGTTTTTTGACCACTTCTTAGCGTTTGAAACTGTTTCTTCGCGAGTTTTTTGCAATTTTTTTTCGTTTCCAACTCTTTTTCCGAAAAAAAGTAAGCTTTTTGAAATTATTTTTTGCATCAAAGTTTGTAAAAAAGCGCTCGACTTTTTTTGTCGCGCAACAAAGTTTTGTCGACGACAGACTGAATTTGGTTTGTGAAAAATTAAATTCTCTTTGGCAAGCAGAATCTTTAAATTATGTGACACGCCTTACTAATCGCTTGATTCGTAAAACAATTTACGTCACACTGAATCCAGATTGAGCATCAATTGTTACGGCAGCACTCAATTCTAAGTAAACAAACATCCTAAAGTTACATTGGGGGAAACCATGGCAGCGAAAAAGAAAAAGAAAGTCGCAAAAAAAGCGACCAAGAAAAAAGCAACCAAGCGTAAAGCTGGTAAAAAAAAGAAGTAACTTTCTTTTTTTAGGGCGAGAGACGGTGAAAACTGTTTCTCGCCCAAAACTTTTCTCGACTCCCCTCCTCCGTCCCTAAGCTCCTAGAGCACCTCTCACTACTACAATCAATTAACATTCCGCTTCCTCACCCGGTCCACGTGGTACAATATTGGCATGCGAAAACGCGTGCTTCTCATTGATGAGAGCTTAACGGTTCAAAAAGTTGTCGCTCTAACCTTAGACAAATCAAAATTTTCGATTCTTTACGCTAAGACGCGTGCCGAAGCGATGCGACTCGTAATTGAGAACGCGCCGCAACTAATTTTGGTGAGTGACCAGGTGAGCGATATCAACGTTGGTGCCTTTCCTAAAGAGGTCGAGGTGTGGCTTAACCGCCGCGCCCCGGTTCCGCCGTTAATTTTAATCACGGCGCAGGAGCTAAAAGAGGTTCGGCACTACACCGCCGTCTTAAAAAAACCTTTTTCGCCGCAGCACCTGCAAAAATTGGTGGCGGATAAGACCGTTGGCATCGAAGTGCCCCAGCCGCCGAAGCCGTCGGCCGCGATGGGCTCGACCAATCCCGAAGATTTTGAAGACCAGAGACTACAAAAGATTTTTAATGACGCCTTTTCCGACGAGTCGCGTCTAGTTCGTGAAACGCTTGAAAGCGAAGCTACCGGAAGTTACGCGGCCAGCGCCGATCGCGAGGTAACGGCCAACGACCCGCCGATGCCCGAAACCCTTGAACCCTCTGCCGCGCAAGGCCAATGGGCTCCGCAGATTCGCCACCCCGGCGCTAAAAACGAACCGGCGCGGGTGGTTCCGGTGCCGCCAAAACCGGCCGCCGAAGTGATGGGATCGGCCGACTCGCACGCCTTTAAAGCCACTTTAGAAAATAAAGTGGAGCACCGAATTAATGAAGCCGACTTGCAGGCCGTGGTCGAAAAGGTGCTCGAAAAGATGTTGCCCCCGATCGTAGAAAAGCTTGTGCAAGCACGGCTCGATGCCCTAATGAAGGATCAGGAACAATTTCTGGAGTTAAAAACCTGATCGAGCCCGTCTACTTAGCCTCCACCGACTCAACCAATTTAGAGCTAAAACGCCGTTTAGCCGACGGCCGCGCCACGCACGGCGTTGCGATTGTGGCCGCCGAACAGACGGCCGGCCGCGGCCGCGGCGACAACCAGTGGCACTCTCCCCCCGGCGGATTGTACTTTTCGGTTCTTTTAAACTCTCTTCCCCAACGACGCCCCACCGATTTGGTGTTTCTTGCCGGCGTTGCCCTCACCCAAACCGCGATCGAGTTTGGCGTGCCGCCCAGCCACCTGATGCTTAAGTGGCCTAACGATCTGCTGGTGAATTTGCACAAAGTGGCCGGCATTTTGGCCGAGTTAGAGGGGTTAAATAGCGTGATTTTGGGCATTGGAGTGAACCTTTCGACCCCTAAATCGCAGTGGAATGGCCTAAAAGCCAAGTTCCCCCCCGCCTCGTTCAGCGATTTTGGCGTGGAGGCCGGGGTTGAGCCATTTGGGCGCGAACTGCACCGAAAAGTGATGGCCCTCTACGGCCTATACCAGGCCAAGGGGTTCGAAGAGGTGAGAAAACTTTGGCTTAATGCGTGCGGTGCGGTGGGAAAAACCATTGAGGCGGCGCTTAGCGAACCCGATCAGCTGCTTACCGGCACGTTTATGGGTAAGCATCAGGTGGTTACTGGCACGTTTATGGGCATTGATCCGGTGGGTAGCCTCATGCTACGAGACCACTCGGGTTGCGATCACACCTTAATTTCGGCGGAGATTTTATGTTACTTGTCTTAGATGTGGGAAACAGTCAGACCTCGTTTGGCGTGTACGAAAACGACAAGCTGGTGCACCACTTTCGCGCCGAAACCAAATCGTCGCGCACTGCCGAAGAGTACGCCGCCTTTTTGTGGCCGCTGCTCCAACTTCAGAAAAAAGATTTTAGTGGCTGGGCCGGGGTGGCCATTGCTTCGGTAGTGCCGCTGGTGAATCAGCCGCTCAAGCAATTTTGCCGCGATTACCTTAAGCGCGAACCCTTTTTTGTTGAGGGCAAAAATAGTTTTGGTTTTAGTCTTGGGGTGGATCATCCCGAAGAGGTGGGCGCCGACAGGTTGGCCAACGCTGCGTTTGCGGTGACCATGCTAAAACTTCCGGCCGTGGTGGTCGACATTGGCACCACCACCAATTTTGACGTGGTGAATGTGGGCGCGGTGTACGAGGGCGGCGCCATTTTACCGGGCGTTCGCATGGGCTTAGAATCGCTGGGCATGAAGACGGCCAAGCTGCCGATCATTGATTTAGAATTTCCTACGAAGGCCATCGGCAAAAACACGGTGGAGTGCATTCGGGTAGGGGTGTTGCTTGGCTACTGCGACTTAATTGACGGGTTGCTAAACCGCATGACCCGCGAGCTGGGCCAGCCCACCGAAGTGGTGCTTACCGGCGGCATGGGCGGCTTGCTGCAACCCCATTTAAAAACGGCGTCGCGCTGGCTGCCAAACCTTACGCTGGACGGCGTGGTTACGATATTTCAGAAAAATGCCAAGCGCTAGCCGGCCCCCGGTGTAAACCGAATGGTTGCGGGGCTAAAACCGCTGTATTCTGCGTAGACACAAAACTCACACTATTAATTCAGCGGTTTAGCCTGTTTTATCGAGCCCCGCCTAGTTTAGCTACAGCTTCGCCCAACACTCCTTCACAATTGCTAGGCTCACCAAGCTGGTAGAGCGCTTGCACTAAATCATACTGGGCATTCACAGCTTGTATTTTTTTGGGGGCACAATGGCTAAAAACCATTTGACCGGGCGTTTCTCAACTTTAATTTTGGTTCTCGCAATCGCTACCACACGCCTTGCGCTTGGCGACGACAGCCAGCACCGCGATTTTGTGTCGGCTGGCGACGATAGCGATGCTCCAGGAAATTCCTCAGGAACTAGTGGCGGGGTAATTAGAAATCCGGCTCGCGGCATCGTAGCTCCAAAAACAAATGCGCCTACTCGCCCAACTCCAACACGTTCGTTTCGATCCACCGGCCAGCAAGGCGCGTACCGCGCACCGGCGGCTGCGGGTGGGCGGGGGGTGGGGTCGAATAAAAAAATCACTGTCGTAATTCCAAAACCGGATCCTCGCGCGACAATCAATGGCGTTATTTCGGATCTGCAGGTGAAGAGTGGTGCCGTCACGGTCGTTTCAGGAATTTCTGCATTAGGTAGCGGCCCTATTTCGGGCATTCTTCCGGCCGCTATTTCGGCCGCAAGTTCCGCCGTGACTACCTCCCAAAACAATCCTTACCAAGCTAAAATCAAGGCGATCAATACGGCGGTTGAGGCTCTATCGACTAAGCCTACTTCCCAGTCAGCATTGAATTTGAACACCCTTTTCTCCTCGATACCGACCAGCGAATCACTCACTTTTGATGGCCGGACAGTCATCGACGCCGTCAAAGCACTTCAGGCTGCAGCGCCCGGAAAAGACGCAACCGAAAGGGCTAAGTCCGCCAACACCATGGTTACCGAAGCCACCAATGGCAACGAGCACGTGGCCCAGTTTGCGAAGACCTATTTAGAAAGCACCGGCCATACCAAGAGCTATGCAACTTTAGCCGCCGAGGCAAACAGGCCACCAGACAAAAAGAATCAAGACGCCATTTCCCAGGCAATCACCGCCGCCTACGCCGATCGCCAAACCGAAATGCGCAGTACCCTTGGGGCGTTGGGAGTGCAGTCCCTTTCAGCGACGGCTTTGACGAGCATGGAATCGAGCGACCCCGCCCGCCGCAATCATGATTTGGCTGGGTACTACGGTATGAACTCCGCAAACGGGCGCGCTGCTATTGATGCGAGTTTAAATCAGAAAGAAAAAAATGGCTCGTTGAACGCGAGCGAGGCCGAAATGTTAAGATTTTTGCGAAGTCCTGAGGGCAAAGAAGCGATAGCTAAAAATGATAAACGGGGAGTGGAGTGGAATAAGAGACTTTACGAAAATATATCGCTTACTTCTGATGGTAAGACACAAAAAAAATCGGGAGCCAGCGATGAACTTCTAAAGGGAATCACCGGTGCCTCAGGTACCGATTACATTGCCGGCCGAATGAAGGAAAATGATACGCGCGGCCAACGCTTGTTAGCCGCCTACGGCGCGACAGGTTCAGACAAAAAAGAATACCTCGCCTTCGAACGGATCAAGAAAGACAAGGATGGCAAGTCGGTCATGGAGGCCGATGGCAAAACGCCTCAGATGGAACGACGCGCGGTTGAACTAACTGGCGACCGTAAAAAAGATGAGGAAAACTTTAAGGCGGCGCGGGCAAATGGCATGAATCTCGTGACACCCACGACACCTAATAAAGGGTCTGGCAGTTCGCCCAACGAAGCCTTCGCAAAAACAATCAAGCTTCACGAAGAGAAAATAGCGGAGGCAGACAAAGCTGTGAAAGAAGCGGACGAGAAAGCTGCGGAGCTCGAAGGAAAGCGAGAAGACGATAACCAACTTAAAGATGCCAGGTCCCAATTGCACACCGATGCCAGCCTAGCTCGCACCGAATTTTTTCGTTTAGGTAGCAAGAGAACCGAACTTGATTTTATTCAAAATGAACCGGAAAAATGATCTTATTGCTTGGGCGACTAAGGAGACTGGAGAACTTTACGACGTCTCCAGGATGTTTTCCTCTTCGCCTCCTCCGCATTGTCCATGCCTTAAAATTTGGCGGAGGGTCGTCCGGGGTTATCTCTTCGCCTCATACATGACCTCTCCGGCTACGCTTTTAACCGCGGGCAAGTTTACTGAATTGGACTTTCCTCAGAGGGTGTTTCAAAAGTGGTATTTCGCCGTCATTACCGAAGGCGCACGCAGTGCGGCTGAAGCAACCCTTTCACTTTGAATGAAGAAGGACGTCGACAAAACCAAGCAGGCCAAAGGTTGCCGCGCTTGCTACGCAGGCGCAATGACAGGAAAGCGGCTCTACATCCGAAGCTCCGATACGTTCTTGGCGACAGGCTTTATCCGCTCTCGGGGATGAGCCTGCGGATTGACTTCACTCACCGCTTTTTCAAGCTCACTCTGCTTCAACTCCTTGGCCTTGGTAGTCCATTCAGCATTCAATTTCGTAGAAAAAGGCGTCAAATAGCCTTTGTGGAAATGGCGATGTGTGGGGAGCGTGGAGGCTTCCTTGGCGTTTCACTTAAGGGAAGACTTTAGCTTTTCATCCTGGTGCTGCCGAGTTGTGCTGTACCGTGGAGGCGCAACTTATTGTGCCACGACCCCTTTCACTGGGTTCCCCTTACTTGTCTTATTGTCAGCGCCCGAGGTTCTTTTTTGCGCGAGACTTCGAGTCGGGTGGGCGATTTCCTACGGAAATTTCCTGGCGTTGAAGTGCCTCTGAATTTTTTTATCTCCTTTTTCCGGAAAGAAAAAATTAAAAAAAAACTCCGAAAACGGGTGGAACGCTTTTGATTTAGTTCGCTTGGCTAGCCCCGCCTAAATAGCACTAGCCCCGAAGTGAGGTTGTCGCGCCAAAGACAAAAAGGCAAAGCGGGTGGAGTCACGACTTGAAACACCGCCAATGCCCGGCCTTGCACTGCCCGCCCGAATCACGCCCGGGTGGAAGCGCCACCCCACCCCCACGAGCAACGCGAGAGCAAAGACGCCCCGCCCCCCCGTTCCACTAGTCATCATAATGAATCCTCCTCCGCCGGATCCGTGGCTTATATTTAGGTGGAGGGTCGTGCGGGGTTATCTCTTCGCCTCCTCCGCGTTGTCCTGGCCTCTAAAATCAGCCTCAGGGTCGTCCGGTTCTTTGTGTACTCTGTCGTATACTCATACAGTTCAGGCTGCCTTTTTCGTCACCCTGTCAGAGTTCCAAGCTGAACAACCAGTGCACTCCCCCCCCAAAAAGCGGCATAGCCGATGCAACCATAACTCTCTGCGGAAGCTCGGGCACAGGATTGCACGTAGTCTGACCGAAGATTTTTTGTTGTAGAGGGAGTTTTCTCTATGTGGATGTCGAAGACGTTTGTGGTTGTACTAACTATTTTCTCTTTTAGCGTATTAGCTGATGATAAGCCGGTTGATCACGGTGGCGGCGCCGCCAACTCGGAGCAAGCAAGCACCGGTAATCGTGCCATCGCCCCCGACCAAGTGCGTTCTAAAGACGTAGATTTAGTGGCCGATCTTTTCCCCAATCTCGGAAAACCCTTCGCACTGTCAGTATTCACCAACGGCGTGCGGATGAATGAAACCGACTACCTGCCCTGGTCCAAAGCCTTAGAACGAGCCAAAGCCAGCCCGGCCGACGAAACCGACACCTCGGCCACCATGGCGGTGTTGTTTGCCACCATCAACGAAAAACAGCGCGATAAAATTGTGGCGGACGTAAAAACAGCAATGGACGTTGAAACAAAAAAGGCGGTCGACGACAAAGGCAGCCGCGATGAAGCGCGTTTAGATCTTTTAAAACGACTTTTCTGGGCGGGTAAAGCCATTCAGGGCGAACTTAGCCAAAAATCGGAAGCCCAAGAGTTCTTAAAAAAGTTTATGGGCGAAAAATTCGACTTTAAGACGGGCGACTTTAAGACCATGCAAGACCAAAACGGCAGCATTCTCACCAAAATCGATGAGGCCAAGGGCGGCGACACCGCGGCAAAAAAATTCTTGCGCGATAATTTAAACCGCGACGCCATTCTCCCCTACGCCGCCCACCAGCTTACGGCCGGTAACAAAGAATTTGCGACTAAACTCGTCGACGCGGTGTCGTGGAAACAAGACGGCGCCACCGGACCCAAATTTATAGACATGGTTGGCCCCGGTAACGAAGCTCAGCGCCTGTTCATCGGCGAAGGCCCCAAGGCGGTTGAAAACGCCATTACCGCGTTTTCGAAACGGCCCGGTGGCTTTACTGCAAATGCACTAGCCCAGACCAAATTCGATAAGGTGGCCAAAGAGTGGTACGCCGACGATAAGGGCAACCTTAAGGCGGGCGTTCCGGCCGGAGCCACTTCGGCGTCGGCGGCTCCCGAGGCCTTGGCCAGTAAGCCTAGAGGTGGCGCAGGCGCAACTGGCAGCGTGGCGACTAACGATAAAGGCTTGGGTACCAACGAAAAATTTGATGCCGTAAAGGTGGCATCCGATATGAAGGCAAAGTGCATAAGCTGTCATTCGATCGAAACGAGCGGAGACACCGCCGATACGTTTAAGGTAAAAGCAAGCCTCGGCAAAGGGGTCCCCCTTAATTTGGCGGCAGTTTCTGAAGCGGTGAAACGCCCTTCGATGTCGGGTAACACCAAGGCCGATGAGGTTAAGCAATCGATCTCAGCGTGGCTCGCCCAAAAGTAATTTAAATCGTGCCCCGCCCCCTTCGGGCGGGGATTTTCCTGTTTTAGCCCCCGAATTGACGCGTATACACCAAAACGCCCGCCCACTCTTTGTGGACGTGGCGATCCCCCCCTATCGTCCTATATAATTAAGGTCCAACCTAAAAAGAGCGGAGAATGCGAAAATGGGGATCTTAAATACCGTACGAGTGGCGATGGTGGTGATGTGTTTGGTGGTGGGGGTGGGCAACGCTGATCATACCGGTGCCCCCATAATTAAGGGCGATGCGCGCTATAAGACTGTAGAGGGGAAAGAGGTTCCCAAAACGACCCCAGAATTAGAGGGGTATTTTCTCAACGAAGGCGAGGCAGACGGCCAACACTGGTGGAATGTAGCTTCGGAAATCTTAAATCGGTTTTGGAAGGATTACGATAGTGACCCAACTGACGCTAATAAAGCTGCTGCAGAAACAGAACTGAAGAGACTAACCAATTTAATTAACGACGAAAAAAAGAAAACACTCTTTGAAGCGCTCAATGCGAGCCGCAGCAAGACCGCACAAGACTTAATAACGTCGGCCAAAAACCTCGAAACTAATGACGGCAAAGCCAGCCGACAAGAGCTGTTGCGAAGATTTGAAAATCCGGACGCTAAATTTCTCGCCACTGCTTTTTCGGTTCGCATAGAAAAAGCTACCGTGTCTTTGGAGCAGATATTGGCTGTGCTTAAGAAGGAGCCGAAGAGTACTGAAGATCAGGCCAAGCTCGCCAAGGTTATTGACGGAATGATGACCAATTTGAATAAAAAGCAGCGTGGTGAATTGGAAAAAACCATTGCAGCCGAACTAAAAAAAGATCATACCGAAATCAACAAGCCAATGCTCCAAGTGCTACAATCGGCGGTTAGTGTTAGCTTGAAACCGGAAGCGGAATACAAAGATCCTTTCGAAATAGAGTTTCAGAAGCTGTACAAAACCACGCTCGCCGCAAATAAGCGTTTTCACGACTTAGTGGCCGCCGCAAATGACGAAGACCCGGCAAAAGCTACGGAGCGTGA
>JAYSWN010000095.1:0-4427 GCA_043718025.1 Pseudomonadota bacterium | reverse complement strand
ATCTCACAAAAAAGTCTTTAAGATCCTTTTGCTGAAACAGCGGCGATCGAACAAACGAGCTGAAGCCGGCCCGCACCGAATCTAGATCACGACCCGGGGGCGCCGCCGCGCCCTCTTTGACCCACCCTACGTACCTCTCCGTTTCCGGAAAGTAGCGGTACTTGGTATCCTCCAGAATTTGTACCCAAAGCGAACGATAAGCTTGGGGAATTCGCGAGCCGATAACCGAAATTGACCCCGGCGCCACCCGCACTAAACTCGGAGTGATGTTTTTAATGAATTCGGCATAGACGGCCGGTTCCCGGTGAAAGGTAAGGTTAGCGAAACGTTGAACGGCCGATTCAATGGTGAGAATCGCCTCAGCCTTAAGCGAGCCGTCTTTAGTACGCAGGTTGGCCACCTTGCTCACCGTATCGGCATAGCGAACTGCTGCGGGGCTTACGGTTTCAAGTAAAACCACCGAAGCATTTTGAGTTGAGCCAATGCATTTGATGCCAAAACGCTCGCGGTGTTGCACCACCAAAGAGACCATAATCGTACTCTTATCCGCCTGCTGCCGGTACTGGGTCACAAATTCGGTACCCATATCTACAATCTCTAGTGGGTTTTTCTTAATTCCTTTCCAGCCATTATAGACAAGGGGATCGCCCGGTTTGGCGGGGGTTCGGCCAATATTGGCCGCCGCCAGTTTAATTTCACTCGTATGTTCGTTCTGAACTACGGCCAGCGCATTTTTTTCTGGATTTAACCAAATCCGGTAGACCGTCCCACCCGGCTCATTGCATTCGAACGTGGGCGCCGGGGCGGCCCCCAAATTGAATGGCGCAAATAAAAAAAGGGCGATGAATAGCTCCATGCCCCTTTAGTATATGCACTTTTTAGATCTTGTCGAAGTTACCGACCAAAAAATTGAACGAAGCTCTTCTTCCGCCCGCCACTTGAATTTCCTTCGCAAAGGCTCGTTCCGACATCGGGAAGAAGCGCGTCAAACTTTCGAAATTTGGGTCATCGACTTCAGGACCGCTCTCTTCTTTTTCTGCCTTAAATAATTTGTACCACGACGGTGCCTTGGCTTTGAGCACGTAGCCCGTAAATTGCCGGCTATTGTCAACCTGCGATTGTTTCTTCAGGGTGGCAATAACCTCTTCAGGCTTCATTTTTGGATCCGCTAGCCATGCCTCCGCAGCCAAATGCGAAACTACTGGCGTTGCCATTGAGGTTCCCGACATTGGTTCGAATAGATTCTTTTCGTCTTTGCATGAATCATAAAGCGTGGCGATAAGGGCTTTATAGCTTTCGGCAAACTTGGCGCTCTTTTCCCATTTTTTATTTCCTAAATTGTAGTTACACATTCCGGTCCAATTTGATCCGGCCGTAAGCACATTGTCGAATTGGTTTCGCAGGTACTTGCAATTGTCGGCGGGGACGGTGGAAATTAATTTCACCCCGCTGGCCAGTACCAAGTCCACTTTATTAAGCGGTAAATTGGTAAACTGCGCCAGTTTGCCATCTTTGTTCAGAGCCCCGACGCAAAGCATATTGGGCGATTCCACACCGCAGGGGTATTGCAAACGTGATTCGTTGTCGCTCCAACCCGAATCATTTCCAGCGGCAGCTACGAAGAGCATGTCTGAATTCTTCTTAAGAATATTGGTAAGCCCTTCGGTAAGCATTCTCTTGTAGTTGTTGTACTTCTCAATATTGGCCTCGTAGGAGCTGCCTTTCGAATTGGTTGGCTTTTCAAAGCTTCCACCTAAACTCAAATTGACGATCTTCACCCCGGCGGTACGGGCGTGTTCGACCGCTTTCTCAAAATTGACAACAAAACGATCGGCTTTTCCCACCGAAAAATCGGCCTCATCTTTTTCAGTTTGGTAATAGGGCAGAACTTTATAGGGAATCAATCCAATCTGAGGATTGTCGTACGACATTAACCCGGCCACGTGCGTTCCGTGTTTGGTTTCAGAGTCTTCGAATGAAAGATCGCGGTAAGGCTCCATAAAGGGTTTTAACCTTGGATCTAGCTCAGTGAGCGCTTCGATCGCGCAGTTTTTTCCCATCCTTTCGCGCCGTATCATATTGTTATAGGCAACTTCAGACTTATATTGATCCAGGGCTCTCTTTTTTTGGCGATCGGTTAAAAAGTTAAATTCGTATGAGCTGGTGCTGATAATTCGCGGCGAGGCCCATTCATCGAGCGCCAAGAAATCCATTCCCGCCCCGGAGGGTTTGCCGGTCTTGTCATCCAACTTAAAGTGCATGTGATCTTTGAGGTACGGATGATTGTAATCAACGCCCGTATCGAACACGGCCAAGAGAATCTTGTGGCGCTCGTTATTGACCGCAAACTGCGCGACCTCGCCGCTCGATGAAACCGGAGTTGGATTAGCGATAGAAAGGTGCTCGGGTTTAATTTGGGTCTGTTCATCGGGTACGCAACCCGCCAAAAAAGACACACCAATGGCAAGCGCAAGGCGCGCGCGTGCGCTCAAAGCTGTTGGATTCATTTGTATTTTACTCCCCTAAATACGGACTTGATTAACTGTTGTGGGGTTATTCTCAACACCACGCGTTGACGCGAGCAATCGTAAAGACGCGGCGCAGCTAGATAGCGTTGACACTTTTCTTCACCTTTCAGCGCTCAGGGGATAAGCGGAGGTCACAGCTGCATGGCGTGGGCAAAATCTTTGTACTGCTCAAACCGTTTTATCGAATCAAACCAGTCAATCGTGCCGCGAGTTTGCGCCATCTTTAACCACTGCTTCATGCGCCGAGTGAGATAGCGCGAGTCGGGAAGCGAGTGGCCGGCACTCCAGTGCGCGTAGCGCTGTAACCACGGCCGCCACTCTTCCTTCGCCGGATATTGGGTTAACGGCGCTGCGGCAACCAATCCCAACTCGGCCGCAATCTGCCTAGAGAGCAAGGGATTGGCTAATGCCCCACGCCCGATCATAAAGTGCTCGCAGCCGGTTTCTAGCCGGCACTGCTTAAAATCGGCCAGCGACCAAATGTCGCCATTGGCAATCACCGGAATTTTTAATGCCCGCTTCACTTGACCGATTGGCCCCCAGTAGGCGGGCGGACGGTACCCTTGCTCTTTCGTTCGTCCGTGAATGGTTATCCACGATGCCCCGGCCGCTTCGGCCTGCCGCGCGTTCTCGTGAATGGCCTCCACGTTGTCCCAACCCAAGCGCATTTTCGCCGACAAGGTCACGTGGGGGGGTAAAGCCGCGCGAATAGTGCTTACGATGTCAAAAATTCGGTACGGATATTTAAGCAGCGTAGCGCCGCCATCGTGCCGATTCACCGTTTTAGCCGGACAGCCGAAATTAAGGTCAATGGCGAATGCGCCGGCCTCAACCGCAAGCAGCGCGGCCGCGGCTAGGCGCCCCGGGTCTCCGCCCAAGAGCTGAATCACCACCGGAAGTCCGGTCGGCGTGCGGCAGCCTGCTTTTAATTCAGGAATGTGGCGGTAAAAAACGTGAAGCGGTGGCACTTCGTGACTCACCCGCAAAAACTCTGAGACGCTAAATGAAAAGCTGCCCATCTCGCCCATTAAGGCCCGCATGGGGGCATCGGTAACCCCTTCCATTGGGGCTAAGACGAGAGCTGGTTGGCCGTTCACAATCATTGGCAAAGACCTATACCAAATGAGACGCAACGCGTGGGGCATTTTGTGATCCTTGTCGCGAAAACCCCTCAATCTCACCCCCCATTGTGCCGAAAAGATCACGATCTTCTTTGATACCCATGATCCGTTCAAAACAGAAAAAACTGCGACGAGGCCTGGCCGGAATTCTGGCCCTGGCAGCCTGCGCCCTGTTTTGGCCAGCCCTGCCGTCAGCGTGGCAGATGGAACAAGCCACGCTCGATTTCAGATACCTGC
Source organism: Pseudomonadota bacterium (assembly GCA_043718025.1). Taxonomy (GTDB): domain Bacteria; phylum Bdellovibrionota; class FAC87; order UBA2466; family UBA2466; genus JBGSST01. Next base: position 541 of record JAYSWN010000095.1, on the reverse strand, counting down.
GTTTCAACGCCAACCACAGCCCATCAGAGCGCGTAGTGGTGGTCGACATCGACGATCATAGTCTGCGAAATTTAAGCGAGATTTACGGGCGTTGGCCGTGGCCACGACGTGTTTATAAAGAGGTTATTGAATTTCTAGCCGTCGGTGAGCCCACTGCGATTCTTTTCGACGTGTTATTCACCGAAGCCACCAAAGAAGGCGGCGACGACGCCCTCTTGGCCGACATTTCTCAAGCGGTGCCCGCGGTTTCGCACGCCATGGTCTTTATGACCGACAGCAGTGCACCGGGCGCGACCGCAAACCTATTGCCTAGCGACTTCCGCAACAGATTCGCCCTCCCCTTGGAAACCCGTCGGCAACTGCCAAGCCGCCACCGTGATTTTCAAATTCCGGAAGCCGCATTCTATTCTAAAGTGCATCATTACCACGGTGTGACCGTTGATTTAGATCGCGACGGAAAGCTGCGCAGCGTGCCGCTACTCACCCGCTTCGGCGATGATTACTTTCCCTCTTTGGCGTTAGCGGGAGTGCTATCGACAAT
>JAYSWN010000094.1:0-4430 GCA_043718025.1 Pseudomonadota bacterium | reverse complement strand
GCTGGGGCAAACATCCATTCGGCAAGAATCCTTCCTATCGTACGCTGAAAGCCAAAGTTAAGATTATCGGAATCGGTGGCGCCGTGAACGACAAAGAGGGCACCGCTGCGCCGACGTTAATCTTGGTAAAGCACTCGGTTAGCGTGATGAGTAAGCAGACTTACAATTTGATGAATCCCAATGGCTGGTACTGCTTAAAAGGGCCGGTAGCCGTTTTGGGTAAGTCGCAAATTAACACTCACTGTAAAGCCCACTTAGCTAGCGCTGACGGTGGAGTTGCGGTGGCGGCCAGTAACGACGATACCGGCGGAGTGGCGGTTTTGGGAAAGATTCAAGTCAATCGTTCTTGCCCTTAAGGGGACAAGACAAAGGAGTGAGTCATGAGGTCGAAGTTTCTTATTTTTTCTCTCGCGTCGTTTCTGCTGTTCATATCGTGCGGTCATAAGAAAATTAAATACTCCGACCCCCAAACCCCCATCAAGGCCGGACTGAACGTGGATGTGGAATGGGTTAAGAACAAGGGAAACAGGCTTGATCTGAAGGTGTTGTTTAATAACAATTCTGACAAGCCTATGACGATAAACGAAACGGCCTTCGGCCTTACCTTCGAAGGGCGTAAGGGCGTTTACAAGAAAAATGGCCTTACGTATCAGTTGGGCGCGAAGCAGAGTGAGTCGGTGCTTTTCCACTTTGCCTTCTCGCCACCCGTGGCGCCCAAAGGACTGGCGGTATTTTCCGTAAACCCGGTTTTAATTTCCGACGGTGGCACCAAAACTCATCACGAGTCATTTAGCGTTAATTTGCCGGTCGAGTAATTTAAAACGAAGTCATAGCGGGCCGATCCGACTGACCAAAAACTTTTAAGATCATCGAGCAAAGCTCTTGGCCGCCCGTCTTAATCGTTCCCCTCACTAGCGCCAGTGGGGCAAGCTGTTTTACCACTTCGATCTCAATGACTAACCGATCTTCCGCTTTTAGTGACGAGAGATCGGGAAGTTTCGCGTTGCGGATTCCAACTAAGAAAGTTTGCTCCAACTTTTTATAACCGGGTGAAATGCCCGAGTGGAGCCGTGCGGCGGCGCAGTAGCCTGCGGCCTGAGCTATCCATTCGATCGGGGCCGAGGGGATGATTTGCCCCTTTTGAAAGTAGAGGGCCGTGGGCCGTAACAACACGTCGCACACCCCGCCAAGCGGGGTAACGTTTAAAACGCGATCGATCCAAATCATCGGCGCCCGATGGGGAAGGTAGATCTGAAGCACGTCGCTGCTAAGGGGAAACATATTGTTCCTCAATATATTGAAGGCACGCCCGCCTATCGACTTTAGCATTGGCCGACTTGGGCAGCTCGTCGACAAACAAGCAGAGACCCTGATCAAAGTCTCTGGCGTACTCTTGGCGCAGGCAATCGTAAATGGCCTCTTTAGTGACGGCACGGCCCTTAAGTTTGAGTAACACGAGCCCAAGCTCTTCGCCCAATCGTGCATGCGGCACGCCAACGCTGACGCCCTCCACGTTTAGCCGGCTCTTTAATAGCTGATCGATCTGCTCAAGATAAAATTTTTCGCCGCCGCGGTTCAACAGTAAGTCGGTGCGATTGCAAAAGACCAAACGGCCAGGACTTAGCTCTTTCACTTCATCCGGAAGCCAAATTTCTGTGGGGTGGATAAGCTGGCCGTTTTCGACCAAGCCTAGACACACGTTCTCTCCCTGAACTCGCATTCCCCGACCGGGGTGGATTTCTAAAGTGAGGTTCGGCAAGGCACGGCCAATTTCAAAATCTTCGGAGGGCACCATTCCGGGTCCCAAATGAGTGGCACCGGGCGATAGTTCACTGGCGCCGTAACCGATGCTGGGCGCTTCTATAAAAAGGGCTTCACGAACGCCTAACCACGATTCCCGGGTTACCGGCGCACCGCCAAGAATGGCGGAGTAAGAAGCGCGGGGGGGGGCGCCAGTTGCGGTCACAAAGTTGATTAGGTCTTTGAAGTGGGTGGGGGTTCCCAGCGTAAGGGTTCCCGCGTCCACGGTATTTAGCCAATGCTCGTGAGCCGCGCTTGAATAAGGCCCGGCTGGTGCCACAAGTTTTTTCTTGTATAGGTGAGCGTAAAGGTAGCCTAGCACCAGACCAAAAACGTGAAAGGGTTGCGGGTAACTGTAAATCAGGTCGATGCGATCGTTGTCGAAGAAACTTGAGATGCCGCGAAGGTTGGCTTCGATGTTTCGGCGGCTATAGAAAATAAGCTTGTGTCCCACCGTACCGCTGGTGAAAATTCCGAATTGCGGCGGCTCGGGAAAAAGGTGGGTCTCATTTAGAAACGGTTCAAAAGCAGAAAGATTTTTTAGGCTCGGCGGCACGAGAACTAGAAGCGCTTGCTCATTCCAGGCGCGTGTAATCTCATCGACAAGTGTAGGCTGGTGGTAGTCCTGCCAAAGGCGAGCCTTCACAGCCCGCCCATCTTAAAAACTACATTTTCGTCATTCCAGACGTCACCGGCCACGATGGCGGTAAATGCCTGCTTTAAATTTTGGCGATCCATTGAACGCTCCATCGAGGCTACGAAATCGGTATCGTAGAACATGCGGATGATCCAGTGGAAGCGTTTTACCCCACGACGAACCGTTTCTTCGTAACCGAATTCAGGTGAAGAAAGGGGAAGCTCTAATTTAGAGGCTTGCTGAAGTACCTCGGCCGCAAAGGTGGCGCCGCTCATCGATAGGTGCACGCCCGACGAGAAAATGGGATCCAGGAACATGCCGGCGTCGCCAATTGAGATCCAACGGTCACCGGCAATGGTCTCGCACGTGGCTGAGTAGTTCGAAATGATCATCACGTCAGAAACCCGTTTCGAGTGTTCCATACGGCCTTTGAGCGGGGTGGCCGCAAGTCGCTGCTGAACGTAGCCATCAAACACGCTGTTCTTATCAATGTTTCTGGCGTGGGTAACCACACCAACGGAGGTTCGCTCGCCTTTAAAGGGGATAATCCACGACCACGAGCTGTCGGGCAGAACTCCGATGACGATGTCGCCCTCGGCCCGGCCGTCTTTTCGGCCTACCCCGGTATAGTGGGCAAAAACCGCCACGTTATTGAGGTCATCATTCGGTTTACGCAGCTTGAACTGGTTTCCTAACAGCGACATCCGGCCGCTGGCATCGGCAACGTACTTGGCGATTAGCTCCTGGCGATCGGTACGAATGCGAACCTGATCACTTTCCAACACTACCTCTTTTACGGTCTCTGGCTGAAACACCGTAACCCCTTGGGCTTTGGCGTACTCAAGGAGATCGATATCGAATTCTTCGCGCGGAACTTCAAAGGCAAATGGCTCAGAGGCATCGGTAATGTCGCCATCGAAACGAAAGTAAACTTCCCGGCCGCTGCGGTGATCTACGAACTGGGCGCCGTATTTGCGAATATACTTGCCGCTATCGAGCACTTTGATGAAACCGGTTTTTCGGAAAATGGGCATTGAATAGGGAAGCAGGGATTCACCGATGCGAAAGCGCGGAAAGGTCTCCTTTTCGACGATGGCTACATTCCAGCCCGCCTGAGCTAGGTGAGTTGCCAAAGTGCTGCCGCCGGGGCCACCGCCAATGATCACACAATCAAATGTGGTCGTCAAAAAGGTCTCCTCGTAAAGTTTCTGAAAGGGTGGAAACGGCCTTGTCCAGGGCCATGTCTCTTTCTACAAAGGGAAGAATGCGGCGAATTTTTTCATACCAGTAGACCGACTTGGCCCCTTTGAGTTGCACCTTTTTAAGGTCAAGCGCTTGGGCCAGACAGATCAACACCATGGCATGAATTCTAAATGACGTGTCGAGCTGCGCTTCACAAGTCATGGCGGCGCTCATTCCCAAACTTACCTTGTCCTGATTGTGGGACTCTGATGATCGCGAGAACACGCCGTTAGGCATCGAGCGCGCAATCACTTCAGAGGTGGTGGCCGAAATCGACTGATGGAGCCCTTTTAGCCCGTGATGCAAAAAGCGTTCGTCTACGGGAATTCCGGCCCAGTTCGCCAAGTTAGGTGGCAAGCCACGGTTCGACTTTTCGTCCATCAACATCATCACCTGACGATCGGCCAGGTCTGCCGCATGCGACAGTGAGATCTTGAGGTAGTCCATGCCGTGACTGAGATAACCGCCGTAAAAGTTGCCACCGTTGGCCATCTGGCCATCCTCAGGATCAATGAGCGGATTATCTGAAACCCCGTTCACTTCAAGTTCGATCCACTTCTCCACTTGCTCTACGGTCTCAAGAATCGGCCCAAGAATCTGCGGCGCACAACGGAGCGAGTAGCGATCCTGTACTTCGCACTCTCGGCCTTCTGCCTGTGGGTTGGCGGTGCGGCCCCGATAATTTTCATCCGCCAGCAGTTGGGAAATAGAGCGAGCGATTCGGGTTTGGCCGGTAAACTGTTTTGCCTTT
>JAYSWN010000093.1:0-31178 GCA_043718025.1 Pseudomonadota bacterium | reverse complement strand
GAAACGCCAGAAAGTTTTGCACTAAAAAATCAGGCTGTGGTATCAGCCTAACAAAATTCGGAAGTCTTGAACGCTCCAACTAAGGGGCCAACGTCGGTAGGCCGAAGTATTGGGGTCCGAAGAATGATAAGCCAGGCGAATGGACGGTCGAAGAAAGAGAAAGGGTTTTGGAAGCGCTCGCGGAGATTCCGAATTTTTTGAAGAACCAAGATTTTGATGCCATTTATCGGATGCACCATCCCGACAATCCTGAAAACCCCGCCGCAACCCAGGGCAATAACATCGCGCTTTATGACCCGGCCTTTGATTCGAAATACAACCTTGCCCGAGTTTTAGCTCACGAGATGGCACATCGATACTTTACTGGGCTCTCCAACGAAGATCAGGCTTCTTTTCGAAACGCGGCAAAGTGGATTGTAGATTCCGGCAGTCCCTCGGGTTTCAAGCCTGGGCGCCCTGTTGACCATTTTCTAAGACCGAACGGAATGTTAAGTTATTATGAAGACTTCGCGGATGATGTAGCCAGCTACGCGCTTAATCCTGCCGCGCTGCGGGCGAAGGCTCCGGGGGTTTTTAGTTGGATGCAGTAACACATCGGACCTAAAATGAAATCGGGGAGTGTGAAATGATTAAATTTCTACTGATTCTGGCGATTTGCTTTAACACTGCAGACTCGTGGGCTGGAAAAATACTGTTTAAAAACGCCATCGAGCTTACACCCGGGAAGACAACTAAGCAGCAGCTTACACAACTCTTTGGCAAGCCTGACAAGATCAACAATTTTAAGGACGCGCGAGCCCGAAAGTCGTGGGAATACCGGGAGAATGGAACCGAAAGGATCACATTCTTTTTCGATGAGGGTTCCGAGGTCGCACATTCATTAGTTTGGGAGATGAGAAGCGATGATCCGGAAAAAGACTTGAAGGTTGCAAAGGCTCAATTCCCCTCGGCGACCTGGGAAATCGAATCGACGAAATGGATCAATCCTCACGCCCTCCCTGCTGAATGCTTCTATAAGGACAAAAAACAAGGAATCTCATTGGAGCTGAATCTCCGACGAAGGGAAGTTTACAGAATAACCAGATGGAATCCGGAACGAGCACTGGCTTCTGAAGAGGGCAGTAAGCCACCAATGTTTTGTCTTGATGCGGGATGCAGCCCCGCTATACCCGCCAGCGAATTTTTCAAAGATAATTCGGTCGAGAAATACTGCGACGAAGTGCACTGAAGCCGAGAGAGACGAGGCGTACGCGTCGTCCATCGTAAGGTGTCATATCGAATTAGAGAAGCGAGTAAAATCTTTAGAAAAGCCGTAGGGATAGGAAACTTAACGCACCTCTAACCATGTTTTTTATTTCAATTAACGCGTTGTTTGCGACACGTATCTGCGAACTCTTCCACCAGTTTTTGTCGTTGCTCATTGAGACCCAGTAATAAGCTTGTTTGTCTTAGAGGCCATTTCTCGACCAGACGAAATTGCCAGCTCGTCCCGGTCTGTTTCCCTCGATTTGTTTCATGGCCGCGATAAGTGCGGCAAACTCGTAATCGGAAAGACCCTTCAGCACTCGATTGCGTTTCAATCCAGCAATCGACTCGATCTGCCGCGCGTACCGCTCGGGATTGTTGCCGTCCTTTTTCGGCGCGTAAGCCTTCACCATCTCCATGATGGTCTTGTTCCGATACTTACTTCCCTGCAACAACCGAATCCTCGCTTCCGTCCCGATCTCCTCGGTCGGAAACACGGCAAATCCGTTGACGACACCGATGGAACCATGAATGCGTGTGTGGGCTCCGCTCTTAAGGTTGCCCGGGTTGTTGTTCCGCCAAGCCGGCTCACCCCCAATCTTCACAAGGCGGTCCTTGCCATCGATGTAGATGACGCGCTGGCGACCGCCTTTGATAGCTCGCGAGTACATTTACTCTCCGGTCACTTTCAGCACTTCCATCAACACGCCGGTATGGTGATGGCCAAAAATGGCTTCAGACAACCTTCCCCTCACGGTGACTTTTTTTCCAACTCGCCTACCTAACATTCCATAGTTAGTAAGCTGGATGCGTTTTACATTTCGTCCCCAACCCTCCGAGTCATTGAGCGGCGTCTTGGGATCGTTGGCGGCGGCAATATCGAACGGTTCTTCGAGTTCCAATATATAAACCTCTTCCCGTTCGTCGCCATCTTTGATGGACTCATAGTTGGGCGGCCCCGGAAAATAGACGAGCCGCAGCTTCCCGTGGCACTCCACGACCGCCGGCTCGTAGCGGAGCAGCCGGTGACCAAAGAGCGTCCCCGGCGCAAGTAAGAGCAATAGGACGATGGCGGCACGCCGAAAGTTCATCCGGGGAAGATACCCGCCTCGGAGGATTCTGGCGATTTTGTTTAGGAAGCACATAAGCACATAGCCAATAAACTTCATGCGTAAAACCTCTTACGAAGCGTTGAATCTCCCGTGTCGGACAAAGTCCACTTACGCTGGGGACTTAATTAATTTTCACTAAATGTTGGGATCTTATTGCCAGGGTAAATGCCTAGATTACTTTCCCGATTATCAATAAGGTGAATGAGGAAGATTGTGACTCCCGCCCCACTAGGGACAGCTTTAAAAAAGAGACGGTACCTGCCGTCGGAAAACACCCACGATTGGTCACCCGTAACGGGGTGAGGAGCAGGGGTACTGGGATTCTCTGCAAGAAAATTCAGTGCACTATCGTGCTGGTCTAAAAACCTTTCCACCTGCTCGAGTGATTCAGTGGTTCGAAAGATGTGGTCCTCGATTCGCTCGAGGGCCGCATTGTAGTTCTCTGTGAAAAGGAATCGAGCCATTACTTTTTCTTCTTCAGTCGAGAGAGCCTGTTTTTGTCACCGATTTTATATTCCTGTGTCGATCCTGAGACGGCCTGCGACATTCCGAGTAGTCGGCGCTGCAAAGAGACGACCTCGTTCTGAAGTTCCTGATAGGATTCTTCCTTTACGAGGATATAGTTTTCTCCGGACCGACGCTGAATCCGAATGGGCTCTTTAGCCGCGAGATTAAGGAAATCCTTGAGTTCAGCTCTTAACTGCTTGGGGTTGGTATTTTGCATATACGCACCACCTTTCAAACTAAAGAGTACCACAAGGTGTACACCTAAGTAAAGGGCTATTCGTCCTAGACTGGGAGAGCTCTCCGTCCATATTTTGCCCTCTTAACTCCCTTGGCCGGAGCCGGACAAACGCCGCAACTCTTCCTTGATTTTCGTCCTTCCAAGCTTGCAATGAGCCTGGAGACGTTTCAGAGGCCACTTCTCGACCAGACGAAGTCTTGCCAGCTCGTCCCGGTCTAACTTAGCCTTACCCCATTGAGCCGCGCACTCGCGCACCACGATCATTGGTCCGCCCACTACGGCGTCGCCCGCTCCAATTTCGCCAGCTCATCAATTTTTAACTCAAGCTCTTCGAGCCGTGTTACGCCAGGTAGATGAGAACAGTTGCGATGCTTCTCGTTGTAGCCTGCTTCACTTCTGCTTCGGCCACTTTGGTAAAAGTTCGGTTCGTGTCTGAAGATTTAGTGGTCACCGACATCCAGGGCACTCTCAATCTTGAACGGGGCACTGGCGCCCGCAACCTTCTGTTTATAGGCGGAGGGGCAGTACTCGGGGGATGCGCCACCTATTTTATGGAGCAGGTCTGGCCGCTTGCGGTTGGTTGCATTGGAGCGGCGACAATCTGCAGAACCTTCTATCCGCCAAGGCAACTGCTGACGATTAAGTTGGCGACCGATGGATATCAAGCCCCTTATTTAATTCCCGATTCGAGCGTATTCCCCGAACACCGCCAGGTATTGCCAATTCTAAAAAAGCTGATGGATGGTAAGAAATTGAGGGTGATCGGAAACACCACATTTTTGGAGCGGCCAGCTTTAACCATTCGAGTAAACAAAGAGACCTTACCTAAGGTGAGACGAGTTTCACAAGTTGGCGGCGGGGAAACTGAAGTTTTGGAATACGTCAGCGCACTAAGAATTCTTGATGGCAGCTTTATCGATCTTGCTGAGCCCAATCAAGAGACGGCCTTCAGTTATGGCGTGCACGATGTCCGTTAATCCAAAAAGCGCGATAACGCAACGCGACAATTGAACCCAGGGTTTATCGCCATAACCTTATAAAATCAATGTCTTAAGCAGTCTAATAGGAACTTGAGCAAGCGCCAATTCTTCCTTTTAAAGTCCTGGCTTGTGGTGCTAGGTTGCTGCGTTCCCTACTTTTTAATCGAGGTGACGATGCACCGTGTGTTCTTACTCAGCCTTGTTCTACTCCTCTGCGGGAACCTGCGTGGGGCGGACGAGTCTGACGCTACGGCGCGACTCTTTAACCTTCCGGCCGAGAATGCTAACGACGCGGTGGAAGCCATTGAGGCAATGTTTCCCAACGGCGCTGAGCAAGTGCGAATTGCGGAGGTGGGGCCCGACTCCGTCGTGCAGAGCACTCATTTGCAACTCCCCAACGCCGAAGAGCTATTGAAATTGGTAGCTGATCCCAGCGTGGGGAACCACCTTTCGCATGAGACGGTGGCAGCTCGTCCTCCCGCCCCGCCTCCTTTGACCCCCGGCCGACCGAGTTACCTGCCGAAAGCTTCTTGGCGCATTAAACTATTGATCTGTCGCGTAGTGGCCGGCGGCTCAATTGCCGCAGCCATTATCCTACTCAAGGATAATGTACACGGGGTGGACTACGAATGGGGTCGGGCCATTACCAACGCAGCCGTGCACGGCAGCGTAAACGGTTTTTTTCAATTGTTTGGATTTCGCGTGGCCGATCTTTCGTACGCCGATTGGAATAAAAACCGGTTCTTTCCCAATTTTGGAATGAACGTAGGCGATCTTCTGTATCGCACATTCCTCAATTCTTGGCCGAAGCGAGTTTTGTGCACGCTTAGCTCAGTGCTTATCTATCGACTCACAGACTTCGCGTTCACCGGGGTTTTCGAATACTCAACTGCGACACTGATTGGAATTGCGATGAATATTGGCGCCACCCTGGCACCGGCGGCCCTCGGTCTAGAAATGGCGGCGCGCATGGGCCCCCCGCAAGCGGCGGGACTGGAGCCTAGAAATAACCATGTTTTTGATCTACAAAACCTGACGATCAGTGTTCTGTTTGCGGCAGCCCTAGCGCTAAATTCAGAAGAAATGAATCAGGCGTTTGGCATCCACGGCGTCTGGGCTCCCGTCTATTTCGCCGTCGCCTCTGGCGGGATTCTGTGGTGGACCGCTAAATCTCGTTGGACGAATCCGGATCTCGTGTCGGCGGGTGACTTAGCGCAAAACGTGGCGAAGAACGGTGTCCAAGCGTGTGGGAATTTCTTAAGGCGGGTCGGACAGTTTTTCACCGGGCGCGGGCGAAATAAGCCTTAGAGACGTTTAGTTTTTTCTCCCTGCGTCGGTCGTCGCCTCATCTACGAATTGGTATCGGTAGGGGCTTCTTATCGGTTTGCATCAGCGTGGTTATTTTAGATTCAGTGACCTCCCGCCGTTGAATCTTAAACAAAACTTGTTTTACGCATGTGATCCGGGCTATTACGACGCGGCGCATGACTTTAAAAACTTCTTACTACATGGGCGCCGATATAGGCACCACCGGTTGCCGGGTCTCGATTTATGACACCGCCGGTGGCTTAGCCGCGTCGGCAAGTTCTGAATATGCTTTGCAAGTTCCGCAGGTTGGCTGGGCCGAGCAAGACCCCGAAGCGATCCATTCGGCCTTTCTCAGCACTCTAGCCGAGGCTCTCAAGGGCTTTGCCCAACCGGTAGAGCAGATCCGGGCGCTTACCTTTAGCGCCGTTTTCCACAGTATTTTTCCGGTCAACCAGGAGGGCAAACCCCTCCACCCGATGCTCATCTTCGCCGACTCCCGCGCCCAAAGTTGCTTAGGCGAGATTCGCGAAGGGCTCGACGTTGATGCACTTTATGCGCGCACCGCGTGCCCGCTTCACCCCATGTACCCGTTTGCGAAACTGTTGTGGTTTAAGCGCCACCAGCCAGAACTGTTTGCGACCGCCCATAAGTTCGTCTCGATTAAAGAGTTTATTCTTCACCGCTTGTCGGGCCAATTCGTCGTCGATCGAAGCCTGGCTACGGGCACCGGCGTTTTCAACTCCCAAGCCTTAGCGTGGGATGAGGAAGCGTTGCGATTTCTCGGTCTGTCCGAGTCCAAACTTTCTGAAGTGCGGCCCACCACTTATATTTTTCCGAAGTGGTCGAACGACTTGTTAGGCCTGCCCGCCAGCGTAAGGCTCGTGGTGGGGGCTGGCGATGGAGTGTTATCGACGTTAGGCGCGGGAGCCATTGGTCCCGGACAATATACCGCGATGATTGGCACCAGCGGGGCCGTCCGTTTGTGTACGGATAAACCTCGAACCGATAAGAAAACGAAAAACTGGTGCTACAACCTCACCGAAGATATTTGGGTCGTGGGTGGCGCCATTAATAACGGCGGCATGGCGTTCCGCTGGGCGCGCGATAAGTTTGCCGCCAACGAGCAATTCGTCGCTAAGAAATTGAATCTCGACGCTTACGACGTGCTCTCACGTTATGCGGAACAAAAGCCGGCCGGTTCGGACGGCCTGGTGTTTTTGCCGTTTCTCATGGGCGAGCGATCACCGCATTGGAACGCCAACGCACGCGGCGTGCTTTTTGGTTTGAACATGAACCATGGCAAGCGCCACCTCATTCGGGCGACCCTCGAAGGGGTGCTCTACTCGATGTTCTCGGTTTTAAATTCTTTACGAAATTTAGTTCCCGATGAAACCAACGCTAAAGTCGAAATTCGCGCCAGTGGCTCATTCACCCGCTCTCACTTTTGGGTGCAGATGATGGCCGATGTTTTCGGCCATCCCATCATCTTGCCCGGTGAGCCCGAAGGGAGTGTTTTTGGCGCCGCGGCCTTAGGCATGCTGGCGACCGGTCACTTGAAGTCGGCGGCCGCAATTAGAGATCTAGTTGGCAAACCGCGAGCGGTCTTTACTCCCAATCCAGTAAATCACGAAGTTTACAAAAAGTTGTTTCGCATTTACGAGCGGGTCTATCGCAGCCTGGTTGACGACTTCGAAGAGATCTCGGCCTTGCAAAACGAACTTTCCCAAAATACGAAGCCAAAACACTAAGTAGGAGTCCCCCGTGTTAGCCGTTAATATTTTAGTCGCCATTTTACTGTTGCTGACTCTGATCACCATCCTAAAGATTCATCCCTTCGTCTCCCTGCTCGTTGTCTCTTTTTGGGTGGGGCTATTTTCTGGAATGCCCCTCACCAAGATCGCCGAGGCCGTGCAAGCGGGGTTTGGCAATACGTTAGGATTTATCGGTATCGTGTTGGGGTTAGGCACGATGCTCGGGAAACTGCTTGAAGAATCAGGGGGCGCTGAGCGTATTGCGCGCACCCTAATCGATCTCATGGGGCCCAAGCGCGTGCACTGGGCGATGTTTATCGTCGCCTTTATCGTGGGTATTCCGGTGTTCTTTCAGGTGGGTTTCGTACTTCTCATCCCGCTTATTTTCACGATTACGAAAGAGCTCAAGATTCCATCGTTGCGCGTGGGCCTGCCAATGTTGGCCGGACTTTCTGTCGTGCACGGTATTCTGCCTCCGCATCCAGCGGCGCTTGCCAGCGTCGATATTTTTAAAGCGGATATCGGAAAGACGATTCTCTACGGTCTGTTCGTAGGTCTGCCTTCGGCAATTTTGGCGGGGCCGCTTTTTGCCACGCTACTTGCTCCCAAGTTTGCCGGATTCAACGAGGTTCGGGTTACGCAGGCAAAGCAAAAGGAGTTGACCAAAACTCAACCCAGTTTTTTCGTCACCCTATTCACGATTTTGCTGCCGGTGATTCTGCTCATGTTCGCCACTTACGCCGACGTTTATTTGCCAAAAACCAATCAGTGGTACCCGATTTTTAAATTCGTGGGAAACCCGATCACCGCCTTGCTGATAGCCTTACTGGTTAGCTTTTATACCTTTGGGATCGCGCGTGGCATGACCTTCATGCAGATCCAAAAACACGGCGACTCATCGCTTCTGCTCATTGCCAGTATTCTCCTTATTCTTGGCGCCGGTGGCGCTTTTAGTAAGGTGCTCGTTGAGAGTGGTGCGGGGGCTTACATTGCCGAGTTGGCTAAACAATTTCACATGAACCCCCTTATTTTGGCGTGGTTGGTCGCTACCCTAATTCGAGTGGCCACGGGTTCGGCTACGGTTGCCATGACCACGGCGGCGGGGATCGTGGCTCCCCTCACCATTCAAACCGGGGTGAGTCCCGAATTAATGGTGCTCGCCACGGGTGGCGGGGCGTTAATGCTTTCGCACGTAAACGACGCCGGTTTCTGGCTCATTAAAGAGTATTTCGGCATGACGTTGCGGCTTACGTTCTTAACGTGGACGCTACTTGAAACGATTTTAGGAACGGCAATTTTGGTATTTACTCTGCTTTTGGAACGGCTGCTTGCGTAGTGTGGCCGCCGAAGGCGTTTCGCATCATGGCGAGTAGCTTCGAGCCGTAATCGTCTTTACCCTGAGAGCTAAAGCGCGACATCAACGCTAGCGACATTACTGGCGCCGGAATTCCTTGCTCCACACTCTCTAAAACCGTCCAGCGCCCTTCGCCAGAATCAGCCACCACGGGGGCAATGTTTTGCAGCGAGCCTTCGTCCTTCAAAAATTCGGCGGTGAGGTCGAGCAGCCACGATCTTACAACGCTGCCGTGGCGCCACATTTCGGTCACCGCACCCAGATCAAGATTAAATTCAGATTTGCCGTGAAGCAGGCTAAGGCCTTCGGCAAATGACTGCATCATCCCGTACTCGATTCCATTATGAATCATCTTCACGAAGTGGCCACTGCCGGCGGGGCCGCAATGCAACCAGCCGTGATCGGGGGCTGGTGCTAGCGCCTTAAACACCGACTCCATTGCGTAGACGGCGTCATGCGGTCCGCCGAACATTAACGCGTAGCCATTTTTTTCGCCCCACACGCCGCCGGAAACGCCTACGTCTAAAAAGTGAATCCCTTTCGCGGCGAGCTCCTTGGCGCGCCGTTGCGAGTCTTTGTAAAACGAGTTGGCGCCGTCGATGATCGTATCTCCGGGTTTAAGCAACTGGGTGAGGCTGTCGATCGCCGTCTGGGTGATCTGCCCCGAGGGCAACATCAGCCAAATAAAGCGGGGGCCGTCGTATTTCGCCACCAAATCGCTCAAATTCAGAGCCGCTACCCCCCCGGTTTCTTGGGCAATTTTCTGGGTCACCGTGGGGTTTTGATCGAGCAGCACCAACTCGATTCCCGCACGTGATAGCCGACGAGCCATGTTGCCGCCCATTTTTCCGAGACCAATCATTGCTAATTTCATGGGGGGCAATAAAGCTTAGTTTTCAACTTTTTGCACGAAAAACGGTGCGGGACGCTTGGGGTTTTTGCGGTTGGGCGTGGTCACCAATTTATGTTTTATTACGTCTCATGCGAATGACCCTTGAGCAGATTCAAAAGACTTACCGTGAGCTCGCCCCTTTTGTGCGCCAGACACCAATCTGGCCGCTAACCAGCGTTTCGCAAGATCTGGGAATTGAAATCGTACTAAAGTTAGAGCTCTTTCAAGTGACCGGCACGTTTAAGGCGCGCGGCGCCTTCAATGTGATGCGGCAGTTATCGAAAGAACAACTTTCCAAAGGGGTTACCGCCGTAAGTGGGGGAAACCACGCCGTCGCCGTCGCTTACGTTGCGAAGCAACTGAAGACCTCCGCCAAGGTGGTGATGCCGGTTACGGCCAATCGGCGGCGACGTGAACTGTGTCAACGTTTTGGGGCCGAGGTGGTTACTGAGCCCGATATCCAGCGCTGTTTCGATCGCGCGGCCACTATTCAGACGGCGGAGGGTCGCTTCTTCGTCCATCCCTTTGAAGGGCTTCCTACTGTTTTGGGCACCAGTGGTGTCGGCCTTGAAATTATGGATCAGGTGTCCAACGCCGATGGCGTGGTGGTACCCATCGGGGGGGGCGGACTGTGCGCCGGAATCGCCACTGCGGTGAAATTGATCAATCCGAAGTGTCAGGTCTTTGGCGTTGAGCCGGAAGGATCAGACGTCATGCACCGCAGTTTTCAGTCGGGAAAGCCGGAACGTTTGAATGAAATTAAATCCATCGCCGATAGCCTCGGGGCCCCGATGACCGGTGAGTTGGTTTTGGAGCTGTGCCTCAAAAACGTGGATGGGTTGGTTAAAGTTAGCGACGCCCAGATGAGATCCGCAATGCAGGTTCTGTTTCTGGAGGCCAAGCTTGCGGTCGAGCCCGCCGGTGCCGCTTCCTTGGCGGCGATTTGTGGTCCGCTTAAGGCGCGCTTGGCCGGGAAAAAAGTGGTGGCGTTGGTCTGCGGCGCTAACATTGATGTAGCGAGTTTTGCCGCTTTACTACAACTTTGACCAGGTTCTAAATGGCTCGGTAGGTGCCGCTTCTCAATTCTTTGGGCGGAGCAAAAGTGACGTGCTCTTCGCGCACCACTTCAGAAACCACTTCGGCATTGAAAGTTGTGCTCAAAAAATCGAGGCAGTCTTGCACCACATCTTCGGGCGCACTCGCGCCTGCGGTAACCAGAACGGTGTCGTTCTGATCAAACCAGTCGAGCTGAATCTCATTTACGTTATCGATTAAATAAGAGGGTTTGCCCATGATCCGGGCGATCTCGCGCAGACGTAAACTGTTCGAGCTGTTTTGACTCCCTAGCACCAAAACCACGTCTGCCTTGGCGGCCAGCACGTGAACTGCCTCTTGCCGGTTCTGGGTGGCGTAACAAATATCGTCTTTGGCCGGCCCTTGTAGGTTCGGAAACTTTGCTCGCAATGCCTTGATCACTACATTGGCGTCATCAACGCTCAAGGTGGTCTGCGTGAGAAAGGCCAGTTTAGTATCGGCGGGAAAATCCAACTTCGCTACGTCGTCCGTGTCTTCGATCAGAGTGATCGAGTCGGGGGCCTCGCCCATGGTGCCAATCACTTCATCGTGGCCGGCATGGCCGATCAGTAAAATGCGGTACCCCATTTTGGCAAAACGGAGCGCTTCAAGATGCACTTTGGTGACCAGCGGGCAGGTGGCATCTACCGATTTCAGGTTGCGTTCTGCCGACTGCCGTCGGATTTCGGGCGCAATGCCGTGGGCGCTAAATAGTAACGGAGCCCCTTCTGGCACGTCGCTGATGTGGTCTACAAAAATCACCCCTTTTTTTGTGAACCGCTCGACCACGGTACGGTTGTGAACAATTTCGTGGAAGACGTAAACCGGCGCACCAAAAATTTCGAGCGCTTGATTTAGGCTCTCGATGGCCATATTCACGCCGGCGCAAAAGCCGCGCGGGTTAGCTAACAAAATCTTCATGCTGGCCAGTGTAGCAAAGATCTGCGGATTCTAAATGGGCAAACTTGGGCTGCCGAGGAAAGGCCATAAAGTCTAATAAAGTTATTTAAAATCAAGAGCTTGGTTTAAAACACGCTGGCGCCACAATTTCCGAATAATCGGCGCGTAGGCTTAAGGTCTAGCGTGTTTTCGGAGGGGAAGTCTCCCCACCAATCCCATTTTTTAGCGCAATCGATACGTAACTGAGGTGAAGCGAATGAATACTGCCAAAAAGCTATCCATGAATCGCGAAAATCATAACTTGAGGTTAGTCGCCGGAGTAGGCCGCGCGAGTGCAACCCTCTTAGATCGGCAACGGCGCTGGTCGATGGTGGGAACGTCGGCATTCTTTGCGACGCTCTTTGCTTTGAGCGCGTCAGGTTTTATGGATCTCGGTTCCTTTTACTCGGCCACGGTCTATTTTTCGTTGTGGTTAACTTTGGCGGTTGGCTGGAGCGCCTTTCGCGAGCTTTACGGCGATCAAATTAAATTTTCATTTAGCTCGGCCTATTCGGTTCCCACTCTGATTGGCGTCGCGGTGACGGCATTTCTTTTCTATTCGGTAGGCACCGGAGTCCGACTGCCGGCTGAAGAGAGTTACTGGACGGCGGTTTCACAAACCTTACACCAGACCTCGAGCATAGGTAATGGTCGCGGTCCCGCGCTGTTTCCGTTCTTGGCCAGCCTATTTCATTCGCTGTTTGGCTACCGTGATGCCCATCTCTTGTGGGTAAATTTCGTGGCCTCTTCGTTGCTCTTGGGGGCGTTGGTACGTTTCGGGGAGAAACAATTTAAGAGCCGTACCTACGGCGTGATTGGCGTAGCGCTTTTGGCTTCATTTCCGTTATTTGGAATTCTAGTCACGAGCAATAATCCAGAATTAATTAACGCCCTATTTTTAGCGGCAGCGGCTTATCAGCTTTTCCGCTTTTTGCAGGCGCCGACGCTGAATCGTTGGGAATTAACGGCGGTGCTGGTGATTTTAGCGGCGCAGTGCCGCCCCTCATCTTTCCTCTTCGCGGTACCTTTGCTTGTCGCCGCGTATCAGAACCGTAAAAAGATTTTGGCCGAAAAGCCAGACTGGCGCACCATGGTGTTGCCGCTGCTTTGCGTACCGGTAGCCTGCATGGTGAGCGCGAATCATTTTCTGTTTAATTCTTTTAGCCCCACCCTGTTTGTGGACAATTTCGGAGAAGCGGTCGGCTTTCTTTTAAATCCAAAAAACGCCTTTTTATTGTCGTCGCAGATCTTTTCTTTAGTGGCCTTGGCCGGCATGGCGCTACTCGCATCGCAATGGCAGCGGCTCACCAAACAAGACCCCATCGGGGTTAAAGCGGTCGGCTTTACGATGTTGGGATTGGCTTCGGTGACCATCGGCCAATACGCTTTTGATACGGGAAACGTTATGAACTTCGCGACCGCGCGGATGGTTATGATTTACCTCCCGCTACTAGCCTTGGCCGCCACCTATCCGATATACCGCTTATACCAGCGGCCCGCGGCGGCCCCGGTGATTGCGCTGCTAGTGATCGCCAACCTTTGCTACCAAGTGCCCACGCACTCGCGTAAAGCCGTGCACTTGGCGGCGGGCATGAGAACCATGGATAGCGTCGTGATTCGCGGGGTGGCCAGCAAGGCGCCAAATCGACAACGGCCAACGGTCTCGCGCACAGCGCAGCTTCGAAGTAAATAAACTATGTCTTAATGGGAGGCCCGCTCTCTCTTAATTGAGGAGCGGGCCCCTTCAGTTTTTCTTCTTCATCGCCGCTGGGAAAAATATCGACTCCCATCGCCTTGCCGATTTTTGCGGCGAGCGGAATAGTGACCATGCCGCCGGGAAGCAAAAAGAGTGTGCCCAACCCCGCCATCTTCAAATAGTCGCGCAGGTAGACGTTGGCTTTCTCCATCTCTTCAGCGGTCGCCTTGCCTTTTAAATGTCGCTGGTAAACCTCTTTCATAAAGTTTCCGCGATCGACTTGCGTTGACAGAAACTGACGCATCTTTCCGGCCTCAACCAAAAAACGCTGTTCAGCCAACTGCGACATGCTGTCGATACTGGAGGCCACTTGGAAAACATTTTCACTCGTGCCATCCAACAACTGCTGGGTGGCGTAGGCTCGGTGGGTAAGCTTTTGCAGACGGCGGGCGCGTTCACACAGTGCATCCAACACCGAAAAAAAGGCGGCGGGCGAGCTACGCAACAATTCGAAAAATTCGTTGGGCGTGATTAGGCAAACGGTTACCTCGCTGGCGGCCCGAGCGGTGGCGCTGCGGGGAACTGACTCTAGTACGCCCATTTCGCCTAAAAATTCAGCTTTCCGAATCAGGCCCATCTGCGGCAACAACCCATTTCTGTTCTCGCGCGAAATGCCGACCCTCCCCTTATCAATCCAAAACACTTGATCGCTAATTTCTCCCTCGTGAAACAAGACGGCACCCTTCGTGAAAACTCGCCGGGGAAACGAGGCGGCTGAAAAAACGTGGGGCGTTTTATGGAGTAGGGGAAGGGTTTTCCAGCGGGCACGTAGAAACTCATTAATCCATTCCAGCGCGTGCTCGACCTTTTGGGGCCAGGTTAGCGGCGTGGTTGCGGCAACCGCGGGGGCATCGTTAAGCAACGCCAACTGAGCGCGCGTGCGCAGGCTGAGTGCATGCAAAAGCTTAAGTCCAAGGTTGGGGTCATGGCGAATCAATTGGACGAACTCGCTGCGGGTAAAAGACTCAACAACCGAATCTTCTTCAAAGCGGGTCGAAGCATTTCGTCGGGACGCGGTTAGCACGCCCATCTCTCCGATAAATTCACCGGCCGACACATGGCCCACCACCTTTTCGCCCGTTGCCGTGCGCTTAATGGCGACGGCTTTTCCAGAAACGAGCCGAAAAACCGTCGCGCTCGAATCGCCTTCTTTGAACAGGAGCTGCCCTTTGGCAAATTGTTTGGTTTTCACTGGGGCTATCTTAACGTCTTGGCGCCAATACTTCTCGGTGCAGTGCGCTCGCCACCGGTTACTTTTGTGGTCACTGATTTCATTTCGCAGGATGGCTTGGTGATCACGACGATGGGTATTACGCTCTCGTAAATTCAATTTAAGGCGAGGTTCAAAGGTGAGATCTTTTCTGGAAGTACTAGTTTTATCGACGGTATTGATGGGCGCGGTGAGTCACAACGTGTTCGCCGCGCCGGGCACCGGGTGGGTGGTCGGAAAAGACTATTTGGCGTTTTGGGACTCTGAAAAAATATTGATTAAAAAAGATATCGCGCCATTGAGCCACGCCTTTGATGCTAAGAGCTGCCAGCTTTGGGTAAGCGACCCGACCCAGAATGCCCTTCTTCGCTTTGAGCCAGATCGGCTTAGTCCGGCGCTGCGCGTTGAAGCGCAAGGTAGGTTGGTGTCGTCGGTTTCTGCCGACCAGTTCCTTTTTTTAAACGAGGCCAATTCAAAACTAGAACAACGAAACCTTGATGGCGAAGTGGCCGCTTCGCATGAAGTGGCCGAGAGCGAGCATCTGCTCAACTTTCAAGGCGCTGAAAATAGGTGGGCGCTTTTCTTTGAATCAAAACGGAACCGCATCTGGATGAAGTCTTTTGACGGTGATCTAAAGGTACAAAAAGAGGTGCCGGTCACCACCGCCAGCGTGATTTGGACCAATCCGCGAATGCTCGTGAATAGTAAAACTAATGACGTTTGGGTGGGCTTTTCTTCATCGGCCTTGGGGTTTTCTAATTCGCCGATGGTCAACCACTATGCCGCCGACGGGCTGCTAAAAAAGGAATTCCGTTGGGGGCAACGCGGCCTTTTTTTCGACTTTTGCGAATCTGGCGAGGGTGTTTTGGCGGCGCGCGATCTTCCCACCCCGCCTTACACCGTTCCGGTGACCTCGTTCGTGGAATCGTTCGCGGCGGGCAAAGGGCCCACGCCGCACTATCAGGCTGCCACCAACGATCTTGTGGATAGCCTACGGTGCCAAGGGGACACGCTGTGGATGGCTCAACGCTCGATCTTTGGTAGCCAGGGTAGCTACCTTATCCATTGGAGAAAGGGCGATAAGGGTACCGGCACCAGGCTCCACCGCTTGCCCGGAAGCGCCGAAAAGCTCTACCTTTGTGAGCGATAATCGCTTGATTTGTTGAGCTTTCCCATCAAATGGGGGGGGTTGCTTTTTTCAATTTGACCACCCCCTGGCCAGCGTATACTTGTTGTGCGTTTTTGCTTTATTCTTAATAAAATCATACGTTTGAACTGATTTTTGAAAATTCGTGTTGAAGTTTTAGTCAGTTGTCTCACTCTTGTTCGGCTCAAACCAAAACTTGGCCCGCCTTGCATTATAAATAGTTGGGTGCTCCCGCTCATATTGCTGATCTCAAGCCCACTTCCGAACGTAGGTGGCTACCGTGCGACAATTCGGCGCAAGAAAATTTATGGTGCTGGCGCTTTTGGCGCTGACCTCTGGCTGCAAGGTGCAGAATTTCTTCTCTGCAAAAGATCCCGATGGCAAGGCTGCGGAAGAGAAGCACAAGTACAACACGGTCAATCGTGCGGTGCTGCAAGCCTCGGTAACCCGTTGGGTCTATGGGCTTCAGCCGGTGAATGCGCTGGTGCCGATTACCGTGTTGGTGCGCAATACCGCAATCGGAGACGCCACCAACGTGGCCGCAAGCTTTACCGGCAGTTCAGCTTTTGGTTTTTGCACCACGCCCGGAGTCGCGCCAAAATCTCCCGGTACCGGCGGAACTTGCCAAGACACGATTGCAGGAAAAGCCGATTGCACGCTGGTTTTATGCTTTAGCCCTGATGCGATTGCCAACTTTAGCGGAAGACTCAACCTCGGCTACACCTCCTACACTGAAACCAGTGCGGTGAACGTAGACTTCTCCGGCGCGGGCGCCAACATCGTTAGCCTGCGTATAAAAGACGCGGCGGCCACTCCCGGCGCCACCTTTTCTAATTTAGGCACCGTACCGGTGAATGCGGTGCCATTCCAAAAAATTTTTGATGTGGAGTACTTTGGCGCCTTTCCCGCCACCGGCGTGAATATCGCGGTGAAGTCAGGAACCTTTTCAATTCTGAGCACCACCTGCGGCAGTTCAGTCAGCACCAGCTGCCAACTGGTGGTGAGGCAAAATGCCACACAGGTCGGAAGCTTTAACGGCCGTTTTGAAATGACTTACAGCAACGGTTCTTACACGGCCAAATCGATATACGACGCCACCGTATCGTTTGCGGCTTTACCCATCCCCTCCACTCTCGATGTGGGTGCGATCAATTTTGGGCAAGTGGCTTACAACGGCGAGCAAGATGTAGCGGTAACCGTAACTCGCTCTGGAACCCTACCCGCCATGATCACTTCTGCTACCTTCAATCACGCTGACTTTACTTTGGCCGGGGCCTTTCCGGGCGCCGGCGGAACTTGTGCATTGAACGTCCCTTTTTCTACTCCGTCGTGCACTATTGCGGTTCGCTATCACCCGGCAGCGGGCATTACCACTTCAGGGACGGTGGTTCTAAGTTTTAATAACGGAGCCGGTGTCACCTCGTCATCGACGGGCGGCGCCTTAAGTGGCACCGGCTGGCAGACCTCTCAAGTTTCGGTGGGCAGTGCCAACTTCGGCAAGGTGCTGGCTGGCGGTTCTGCAAATCTTCCCGTCACTATTACCAGAACGGGAATCCCGGCCATTAAGTTCAATACCGTTACCTTTTCCGACCCCACTAGGTTTTCTTTTGTGGGGGGGCCGTACCCCGGCATCGGTGGAACTTGTCCTGACTTGGGAGTCTCTTTTTCTGGTGCTTCGTGCACGGTAATGGTTCGGTTTACCCCGCCGCTAGTGCAGAGCTATAGCGGCACGTTACAGTTCAGCTACCTTAACGGCGTCTCGAATGTAGTTTCCAATGCCGGCTCTTTGACCGGGCAAGGCGGAGACTTAGCGGCGGTAACCATCGACCCTCTACCGTCTTCAGACTACGGAACAGTTTCTAAGAACTTTCCCGTCGACAGAACTTTCACGTTGCGAAATACGGCGAGCAGCAGCGTGAATACCACATTGGCCTTTTCGGGCCTTTCCGCCCCATTTAGCATCCTCACCAACAACTGCGGCGCCGCATTGGCTGGTGGGGCCTTTTGCACAATCGTGGTTCGGTTTTTACCAACGGCCGAAGGTGGTTTTTTGCAGGTCTTGGCGGCGTCCTACAGCGACGGCCAAGCGGCCCAGCAGGCCACTCGCACTTTTACTGGAGTAGGCACCTTTGAGCCCACCTTGGTCGTGAATGACGCGCCTTTCGCCGACACCGTGATCGGTAACACCCGTGATTTGGCGGTGACCATTAAGTACTACGGCGGCGGCGCGAGTCACCCGGCCTACGGCGTAAATGTGCCGTCAATGCCGGCGCCTTACACTTTTACCAATGGCAGTTATCCGGGTGGCAGCGGGGGGGGAGATTGCCCAGCTGACATTATCGGCGATTGTACATTGCAGGTTCGATTCACCCCGAGCGCATCGGGCGCGACAAATCGGTCCGCCACGCTAAAGTACACCAAGTCACTGGTTGGCCCCCCACCTGAAACCGAAGCCACCATTAGCTTTACCGGTAACGGGCAGAATGCGGCGGTGCTTTCTATTGTGCAGGGGCCGTCTTATTCATTTGGCGATACCGCTTATAACTCCGTGACCAACGCTTCGTTTACTTTGAGGAATGCCGCGGGCGGCGCTCAGGCCACGAGTATTGGAGCTACGGGTGCCGCGGCACCTTTAACCTACTTGCCCGGAACTTGCGCAGCTACGCTGGCGGCGGGAGCCTCGTGCACTTTTACGTTACGCTTTTCACCAACGGCTCTGTTGCCGTCGATTGCCCCATTGACCAACCTTGTTTTCACCTACGCTAACGGTATTAACCTGGCCACCGCCACGGTAACTCTCGCCGTCACTGGCACCAGCCACCCCGAAGGGGCGTTGTCGGTGGGGAGTATTAACTTTGGGGACGTGGCGGTTGGGGCTCAAAGCGCCACTGTCTCACTGACGGTGACCAACACCGGAACCTCAAACGTTTCCGCCGTCACTTTCTCGACGGTAGCGGCCCCATTCACATTGATCTCCAGCCTTTGCCCCTCGACCTTGTCGATTGGCGCCAGCTGTACCGCCTCCTTTCGATTCGATCCCACGGCGGCTGGACTGGTATCTCAAACCTTAACTGTTTCGTTTGATGACAACGGCACCCCTCGTTCCGCCAGCGGTACGTTGGCAGCTGGCGGTACTTTACCCATTCAGCTTTCGGCTAATGGCGAACACACTTGTGAATTAAACCGCTATCGCGATTTACGCTGTTTCGGAAACAATGAAGTCGGGCAGTTGGGCACCGGCGATAAGGTTGGGCGCGGTAATTCGGCCGGGCAAGTGGCGGCGTTGCCGCCCATCTCACTTGGCACCGGCAGAAAAGCAAAAAAAGTGGTGACCGGCTATTGGCACACTTGCGCGATCTTAGATGACGACTCAACCAAGTGTTTTGGCGGAAATACGGGCGGTCAGTTGGGCGCTAAGAGTTCCGCGGTTTCCCTTGGGGGTGCCCCCGGTGAAATGGGCGACGCTTTGGTGGCGGTTGATTTTGGCACTTCGCTTAAAGCCGTCGATCTAGTGGCAGGTTATGCCCATAACTGCGCTTTGCTTAACAATGGCCAAGTAAAATGCTGGGGCTTAAATGCGCAGGGGCAATTGGGGTACGGAGACACTCTTACGAGAGGGCTTTCGGGCGCTACCATGGGCAACAATTTACCCGTCGTTGATTTGGCCGCAACCGCCGTAAAACTTTCAGTGGGCGGCAGCGACACTTGCGCCATTCTGGCCAACGGCGCCGCCAAATGTTTTGGTGATAATTTCTTTGGTCAATTGGCTACTGGCGATTGGGAACACCGCGGAGATGGCCCAAACGAAATGGGTACCAACCTTGCCGAAATTGCCCTTGATGAAGCGTCACCGGTGCAATCCATTGCTTCGGGCGGGGCCTTCCGCATTTTTGTTTTGGGCTCGGGCACGTTGGCAGCGATTGGTCGAAATGACTCTTCCGGAAACTTCGGAAAAGCCCTGTGCCAAAACGGCAACGGCATTCCTGGATTGTGCGGCGGCCAGTACGGTTTCGATCTTCCCGCTTATGGCCGCGCCTCCGGACAACGGGTGGCCGATCCTTTTTCTAGAGTTGACCTAGGTTCTGCCCCTTTAGCGCAAGTGGTGGCCGGAAATACTCACGTTTGCGCTCGCACCCAATCTAACCAAGTTAAATGTTGGGGCGACAATGCTAAAGGACAGCTTGGCATTGGCTCAACCCAAAACAAAGGCGGGTACCCAAGCGACATGGGCAACTCGATGGCGTTGGTATCGCTGGGCGCCGGTTTTACGGTGCGCGAAATCGTCTCGGGAAGCTTTCACGTTTGCGCGATCGGCACCAACGAAAAGTTTAAATGCTGGGGCGACAACCGCTCTGGTCAGTTAGGATTGGGCGACACCGCAAACCGTGGTGACAACGCCAACGAAATGGGCGACAACCTCGCCATCGTCCCCACTCCGTAAAAGCGCGTCTTGCCAGCTTAAATCATTGAAATTATTGTGAAACATTATCGCCTGACACGCGTTGTTGGCAGCGCCTGCTTTTTGGGTTATACCGTCGCGGTCGAATTCGAAGGAAGACTTCTGAACAGGTGTTCAATGTTACGTCTCTTTTGTCGGCACCCAAGTACCTTTAGGAGGTCTGACTTCATGGGAAAAAAACTATACGTAGGTAATCTACCTTACTCAGTCACAGAGGGAACTCTGATGGACTGGTTCTCCCCTTACGGAAACGTAGAATCGACTCGTTTGATTACGGATCGCGATACCGGTCGTTCCAAAGGCTTCGGCTTTGTGGAATTCGGCTCTGACGAAGAGGCCGAAAAAGCCATTGCCGAAATGAACGGCAAAGAAATGGAAGGCCGTGCCCTTACCGTTAATGAAGCCCGTCCCCAAGAGCCTCGCTCTGGTGGCGGCGGTGGATTTGGCGGTGGCGGTGGCGGCGGTGGCCGTAGCAGCGGAGGCCGTGGTGGCTTCGGCGGCGGTGGTGGCGGCGGTGGTGGCGGCGGTGGCGGCCGTAGCGGCGGCGGACGCAGCGGTGGCGGCGGTGGCCGTTACTAAATAATTTAAAAAAAACGTCACCTAATCGTTTTTGGTTACGTTGCGAGGGGTAAGTTCCCTAACCGGACTTACCCCTTTCCCTTTTTAAGGTGTAAAAAAACGAATTGCTGGTGGCGCCTGTTTCCGATTGAGGAATTGGCCCTCAATAAGGAAATTTAAGTGTCTGTTTTTGAAAAATATACTGATCTCGTTTTGCCCGGAAAACTCTCGCAAGCCATTGCTGAAATGGGTTTTGAAACACCAACCCCGATCCAAAAAGAGGCCATTCCCATGGCTCTACTTGGTAAAGACATTCTGGGCACGGCCCAAACCGGCACTGGAAAAACTGCCGCTTTCGGCATTCCGGTTTTAGCGTCGCTTTTCTCCAAGCCTAACCACCAAGCCCTGGTGCTCTCTCCTACGCGCGAACTGTCGGCGCAGATTTACAAAGTGTTTAAAGATCTTAGCCGCGGGTCCAACCTTTTTGGCTCGCTCGTGGTTGGGGGCGAGTCATTCGGCCGCCAAAAGCAAGAGCTCGGCGGCAAGTTAGATTTTATCGTCGCTACGCCTGGTCGACTGAACGACCATATCGAACAACGTACGGTAAGATTGCAGAACGTTCGTTTTCTGATTTTGGACGAGGCCGATCGCATGCTCGACATGGGCTTTCTTCCGCAAATTGAAAACATCATCCGCAAGCTACCGAAAGAACGGCAAACGCTTCTATTCTCGGCGACGATGGCGAAAGAGCTAATGTCGCTAGTCGATCGCATGATGAAAAATCCGGTGCGCGTGGCCATCGATGCGGTTGAAAAATCGGCAGAGAATGTCAAAGAGGAGACGATTCGCACCACCCAGGGTGAGAAGAATGCGCTGTTGTTAAAAGAGCTTTCGCAACGTTCAGGTAAAATTTTAATTTTCGCCCGCACCAAGTCGCGCAGCGAACGTCTCGGCCGGCTACTGCAGATCAAAGGGCATCGAGTAGACGTGTTACACGGTGGAAAAACTCAAGGCCAACGAAAACGCGCCTTGCAGGGTTTTCGCACCGGAACCCATCCAATTTTAGTGGCCACTGATTTAGCCGGTCGTGGCATCGACATCACCGACATTGAAACCGTAATCAATTACGATATGCCGGCGACGCGAGAAGATTACATTCATCGCATTGGCCGCACCGGACGGGCCGGCAAGAGTGGGTTGGCGCTTAGCTTTTTAGCCGATGAAAATCCGAACGATACGGCCGTAGCGATGATGAAGCGCACGCCCAATAAACCGCAAGGGGCCGGGGCTCAACACAATCACGCTCAGCGTCCGGCTAACGGTAAGCCTGGCGCGGCTGGTCAAAATCGCAACGGCTTTAACTCGCGAAAGGGCGCAAAGCCAGGACGGGGACGCTTTCACGGGGCTAGCGGTGGGCCCCAGCGGCGCCACTTCGACAGCAAAGAAGAGCGGCCAAATAAGCGTGCGTTAAGTACGCTACCCTGCTAATTTCTAGGCATGTCTTTTTTAAATCGGGTACTGCAGCCTCCGACATATGGCTACGAGCGAGAAGGCGTTTTTTACAAGCCTTCAAATGGTGAAGTCTTACGTGAGTTTTTTTCGCGGATGAACCTTTTTGCCGACCGAAAAAACTGGCTGGCTTTGTGGGGATGGGGAACTTCATTCCTGCTCATCGTCCCCTTTTTTATTTTTCTGTTTAAGTACTTCACTCTGCCGTTGGCCTTGTGGGGATTTATTTACAGCATGATCGTTTTGGGAACCCACGGTACGATTTATTACCATCGCTACGGCACGCACCGCGGTTACGTTTTTGCTGAGGGCGGTTGGGGCGCAGTTTGGAAATTCATCACCCGCAATTTGGTGATTAAGATTATTCCCGAAGAGACGTACATCGTTTCCCATCATGTGCATCATTTTATTTCTGAGGAGGCCGGTGATCCATACAATGTGAATGGCGGTTGGTTGTATTGTTTTTTGGCAGATGTGACCCATCAGCCGGTGGCCAAAGATTTATCCGAAGTTGAATACCAACGAATGACGAACATGGTGGAACACACCGGCATGTACGTGAACAGCTACGCACAATATAAAAAGTGGGGCTCGCTTTGCCATCCGCTTTTTATGATCACCCATTTTGTTTTGAACTGGGCTTTTTGGTACGGAACTTTCTATTTAATGGGCGGGCACGCCTTGGCCGTTGCCACCTTTGGCTGGTCATTTGTTTGGGCGTTTGGCGTGCGCACGTTTAACTACACTGGTCATGGTAGTGGCAAAGATTTGCGTCAGGAAGGCATCGATTTTAACCGTAAAGATCACTCCATTAATCAGCGTTGGCCGGGACTGATTACGGGCGAATGGCATAACAACCACCACCTTTATCCCAATGGGGCCCGGGCCGGTTTTTTGCCGTATCAGCTAGACACGGCATGGTGGTACATCAAGTTTGTTTCGGCGATTGGAGCGGTGGCTTCGTACCGCGATAATACGGCCGACTTTTACAAGAACCACTACCTGCCTTATTTGGAAAAGAAAAAACAGTCGTCGTCGACGGGCTCTTTAGAGAACGCGGTAGCCGGAACTTAATTCTTTTTTACCCGAGCCCATTCGGCTTCCCATTCTTCGACGGTAAGCGTGGTGTTGTCGCGTTTTTGCTTCGCCAGTCTCTTTTCAATTGCGGTAAACCGATTAAAAAACTTTTTTGACCCCTTTTTAGCACAGGCCTCGGGGTCGATATTCAAATGTCGGGCGAGGTTGCTTAAGCTAAAAAATAGGTCCCCCATCTCTTCTTCCATCTGTTTTTTTGCACGCTTTCCTTTTTTGTATTCGGCTTCAAACTCCCCTAACTCCTCTTTCACTTTATCGAGCACCTGGGTTGAATTGGGCCAATCAAAGCCCACCGAGCTGGCAATCTCTCCGTAGCGGGAAGCTACTTGCAGGGCCGGTAGAGAGCGGGGCACGCCAGAAAGCAGCGTGCGGTTGGGTTTTTCTTTCTTCTTCAAGGCGATCCAGCGCGCAGAATGGCCTTTGGATGAAAAATTTGCCTTATCAAAAACGTGAGGGTGGCGCCGCACCATCTTATCGGCGATGCCTCTGGAGACGGCTTCAAAATCAAAGGCTTTGGTTTCGCTGGCGAGTTCCGCATGAAGTACGATCTGTAGAAGCAGGTCGCCCAGCTCTTCGCGCATGAGGTCTCGTTTTTTTGATCCTATGGCCTCATGAGCTTCGTGGGCCTCTTCAATTAAGTAGGGCAGCAGTGAGCGGTGGGTCTGCTTTTTGTCCCACGGGCACTCTCGGCGCAAGCGGGTCACGATATCAATTAGGCGGGCAGTCTGGGGCAGCGACTTTTTTGAGTTCATTGGCAGCGATAAAAAGGCGGAATGGGGGCGCTGTCAAACTCGCTACGTTGGGATTCGAACGTTGGGCCAAAGGCGTCGTTAAAAAGGGCGACCAATCGGTAAGCGGCGCGGTTCGGTCTTGCCCCGTGATGTGGTGCATCATTGCCGCTGACGGCGATAGAAGATAAAAAAGGGGATGCTTAAATTATGTTCGCTCATGTTCGCCCTTTTTTTTTCGCTCTGGGCGGCGGCCGACCCCGTAGGAGCCCCTAAGGTCCAACCAATCGATGTGCAAAGCTACTCGCTTAAACTGGAATTAGATCCCGAGACTAACCTCTCCGATTTTCGGGGCCGCGTGGAAATTGAGCTAAGGGCGTTAGAGACCTCGAGCCAAATCATCTTGAACGCCGAAGAGATGACGGTGCAAAAAGTTTACTTCTCTCGCGCTGGAAAAAAAGAACTCACCTTTCGTCAGAAAGACGGCAAACTTTTAGAGATCGATTTAGAGAAACCGATTCAAAAAGGGCGCCCGCTGGTTATTCGCATTGAGTACACCGCCAAAGTGAATGAAGCCCACTACGGACTATTCAAAGTGACCGACCCGGATGACGTTGCCCGTGGCGTACTTTTTTTTACTCAACTCGAGGCCGAAGGGGCCCGGCGTTTTTTTCCCTGCAATGACATTCCTAGTGACAAGGCCATCACCGAGATTGAGGTGGCGACGCGCGTCGGTATCAGTGTGGTTTCGAATGGCAGGCAGACCTACGACCGGCCTTACAATAATTCAGGACAGAAGTGGCACCGGGTGAACTGGCGGCAGGGCAAGCCCCACTCTACTTACCTTGTCGCCTTAGCGGTGGCTCCGCTCGCCAAAATTTCGCTACGGCACAAAGGGCTCGAACTCTCGGTAAACGTGGGTAGTAAAAAGACCGCCGAGGCGCAGTATTTATTGAAGTCGTTGCCTAAACTGCTGGATCTTCATGAGGCCATGCTGAAAGTGAAATACCCGTGGGATAAATATGCGGTGGTTGGCGTACCTACCTTTCTTTGGGGCGGGATGGAGAACACTTCGGCCACCTTTCAAAACGAAGCACGCACTTTACTCATTGATCCAAAGTCGGCGCTCGAACAACACAAAGTCATTGGCTTGGCGGCGCATGAGTTGGCTCATCAATGGTTCGGAGATTTAGTTACCTTGAACTGGTGGGACGACATTTGGCTCAACGAGGCCTTTGCTACCTACATCCAAGGGCAAGTCTCCACTTCATTCTTCAATAATGAGTATTCTGACTTGGCCGCGGCCGTAAGCGTGTGGGAGGACTATTTTCGACAGGAAGATGGACCGCGAAGTCACCCTATTGTCGAAAAGAACAAAAGCGGAACTGAGGATGCTTTCGACGCCATCAGTTACCAAAAGGGGGCCAACGTTCTTAAGACTCTCGAGGTGTTCGTGGGCGAAGAGAGCTTTAAGAAGGGGCTAACCGACTATCTCAAAAAGTACTCCTTTAAGAATGCTACGCACGATGGTTTTTTCGAGGTGATGGCAAAGGCCTCCGGCGAAAATTTGGATGAGTTCAAAAAGGGTTGGATTTTTCAACGTGGTTATCCCGTTCTGTCGCAAGAGGGTAGCTGGAATGCAGAAAAAAAGGCTTATACCTTGCAGCTTCGCCAGCGTTCTAATCATGCCGATGACAGGTCAGTTTTTCGGTTTCGGATGCCGGTGGTTTTCCATCGCACGAGCACCCCGGCCTATCATCAAACGGCGACGGTAGAGATGGGGCTTTCTGGAAGTGCGGCGACCGAACAAGTGGTGGGGCTACTTGAGGCACCCGAGTGGATCACTTTGAACCCCCGAGGCAGAGTATTGGTAAGATTGGATTCGTCGGCACCGCTTACCACCTTAGAGAGGCAAATGAACTCGGATCCGGATCCGTTGACTCGGTTGTGGGCGGCGCGCGAAGTGGCGAAGCCTTTATTTCAGGGCAAGACTCTAAACGAAGCTAGCGAAGCGTTATTATCGCGTTGGCTACAAACCGAACCTTCTCCCTACGTTCGCGCCACTTTGCTGGTCTTTTTTCAAAAAAAGTATTTTCGCTTTCTACCGGAGAAGCTGGGCGCGACGTTGGTCGGTCTTGCCGAAATGGTTTTCGGTAAGGATCCCAACCACGGCTCTGCCATAAAATTCGAGAGTTCTTCGGTCTACCTCTCTGATCCGGAGGGGTGGCGACTCTTTCAAGCTGAGGTCTTGGGAACTTTGGGTAAAGTGCCGAATAAAGAGATGCTGCCTTTTCTCGCCACTATTCTAGGCCGCCGAGATTTAAGCCTCGATGATACCGCCAAAGCAAGTATTGCGGTGGCTCAACTTGGTTCCGATCAGGCAGGCGAAGTTTTGAAAGTGGCGAGTAAAACTCATTCTCCGCGCGGTCATGCCTACCGCAATGCGGTCGAGGGCGCATATGGAGCGTGGGAAAATCCGAAGGCGGCGGCGGAGATTCGTTTAATGGCGAAGTCTTGCGGGCAAGATTTGCCATCGCGCTGGGCGCGACTTGTAAAAGAGAACAATTCGTTGATGGAAAGTGCGGAGTGGTCTCTGTCATTAAAAGACATTCTGCTCACCGAAGATCGCCTGGGAGAAGAGGTGAAGGCGCGCTTGCTCTCCACCGTCGAAGAGCTGGCCACCGAAAATGTTTTTCAAATGGCGTCTGAAATTCGACAGACTTCAAAATCAGAGCGGCTAAAGGCGCAGGCCACCAAGATGATCAAAAAGAATTTTCCAAAAAGGCTGTTGTGAATTTGAGGGGGTACAGTGCGTAGGGATAACAAACAGAGCGTGGGGACCATCGCCCTTTTTCTATGGTTTGCCTTCATCAATTTTCAGTTTCTATTGCTCGTCGTGCTCATGCTCCATTGGCGGCTCCACCATCCGAAGGTACCCCTGAGCACAATCACCTTTTGGCGACCCGAACTCTCGTCTGACCTTTTTACGTTGGCGCTGATTGTACTCGCCATGACCACGGCGGGGCTGGGTTTAGGATTGGGTTTTCGATTTTTTGCTGCGGTACGGGCGGCGGCCCAAAACCCGCATTTGCCGAAGGTAGAAGTGACGATGTTCGTTTTTTCGTTGGTGCTACTAGAAACGACGGGGTTGTATGGAGTGATATTGGCGTTTCTGAAGGGGCCGGCTTCGCTCGGAGTTCCGTTTGTCGTAGGTGCGATCGCCTTGACGTCGTTCGTTTTTCCATCAAGCGGCCGATTTACCGTTGGTAATCAAACGCCCCGAGGTTAGGGCAATCATTCGATCGGCGATTTCGTGCAGAGGCAGCAAATCGCGAACGGCGCCGAGCTGAACGGCGGCCTTTGGCATGCCATAGACTACCGCGGTGGTTTCATCTTCGGCTATTGTGTGTCCGCCGGTTTTGAAGATCGCCTGGAGTCCCGCCGCACCATCTTCGCCCATGCCGGTTAGCAGGACCCCCAGCGACTGGTTGCCGATAGTTTGGGCCATAGACTGGAATAAAATCGTGCCCGAGGGGCGCTGGAAACAAATCGGGGAGGTCTGCGTCAGTTCCAAGCCCTTTTTTGTAAGCAAGAGGTGATGATCAGCGGGCGGCAGATAGATATTACCCATCACCGGGGTTTCACCGTTCTCGGCAAACTTACAACGGAGGTTGCTCACAGTATTTAGCCAAGCAACGAAACCTTCTACAAAGGACGGAACCATGTGCTGAACCAGCAGAATTGGCAGGGGAAAGTCTTTCGGAAGCTGCTTCAGAAGCATGGCAAGCGCAAAGGGACCTCCGGTCGAAGCCACCAACCCCACGCAGCTCCATTTACCCTGAATCACTTGAGGTGGCTTGCCCGCGGGTTCTGCGCTGGTACGGCGCTGCATCGCTTTTTGCTTAATTACCCGCACCCCGCTCATAATGGCGAGCTGAGTCAGGTACTTATCGCGGAGTTCACCAAAGTTTTTTTGCGCGGGGCCAACGGGCTTTTCTACGACAGAGAGGGCGCCTGCACGCAGGGCATTCATTGAGAGAAATTTATCTTCGGAAGCCGTGGCCGAGCAGATGACGATCGGCACTGGGTATTGGCGTAAAATTGTCTGGGTGGCCTCTAAACCATTCATGCCGGGCAGACGGATATCCATAGAAATGATATTTGGCAGGTCTGAGGGTAGTTGTGCGATCGCCTCTTCGGCCGTGGCGTAGGAGGCCACAATCTCAAAGCGGGGATCACTTTGGATGATCGCGGTAAGCAACTCAGCGATAACGCGGGAGTCTTCAACCAGCACGACGCGAATTTTTTTATCGGACGGGGTCATAGGTAGTGCCGGATAGTTTGAATCAACTCGGTCTGGTCGAATTTTCCCTTAGCCACATAGGCGTCGGCGCCGTGATTTAAGCCGAGTTCTCGTTCTTTTGGGTTGTCTACCGAGGTCACCATGACGACGGGGATTTTTTTCATCTTCTCATCAGTCTTCATTGCGGCACATAGCTCGAAACCATTTTTACGAGGCATTTCGAGATCAGTAACCACTAAATCAAAATCCTCGTGCCTCAAGCGGGTAAGCGCATCTTCGCCGTCGACGGCAAGCTCAACGTGATAGCCGTGCGCTTCGAGAATGCTCTTTTCCAGTGTCCGGGTGGTAATGGAGTCATCCACCACGAGAATCCGCTTTATGACCACCTCGTTGGCGTCTACTTCGACTCGCTGCGGGTTGGGATCTCTGTTTCGTTTGGTTGCCACCGTCGTGCCGCCGATGACCTGCTTGGCCAGGCTACGAGGATCGACCACTAAGGCGACCCGGCCATCTTCTAGGAGGAGGCCTCCACAGATCAGCTCCCAGTTTTCGGCGATACGCCCCAACTTTTTGATTACCGCGTCGCGATGCCCAAGGAAACTATCTACCGCCACGAAAACCTTTTGCTGATCAACCTGAATAATGAGACCAGACCAGTTAACCGGGGGCTGCGCGGTATCCGCTTTGGCACCGAAAACTTCGCGCATCGGCCTAAAGATGAGATTTCCGTCTTTGGTGTTTACGAGCTTCTTGTCACCCCTATCTTGCAGCGAGGCATTGGGGATGCGCATCAGTCGCGAAACGCCCGCTACGGGAATGGCGTACGTCTGCTTTTGCACCTGAAAGAGGATTAGCGGTTGAGTTGAGACGTGAAGCGGAATTCTTAATAAGAAACGGCACCCCTTACCAGGCTTAGAAGAGACTTCGAGCTTACCGCCTATCTCTTCGAGTGACTTACGGACTGCGGATAGGCCCACTCCGCGTCCGGCGATATTGTTGACGTCGTCGGCGGTCGAAAAGCCCGGTTGAAAAATAAGCGCGATCAATTCGGCTTCGCTTTTCTTCCGCGCCTCGTCTTCGCTAAATTTTCCGATCGCCACTGCTTTGCGGCGAATTTTTTCAAAATTGATGCCCGCTCCATCGTCGATAATTTCGGCGCATAGCGAGGTGGTCTCTTTGCTCAACTTAATGGTGAGGGTGCCTTGGCGAGTTTTTCCGGCCTTTAGGCGGTCTTCGGGGCGTTCGATGCCGTGAAAAAGTGAGTTGCGTACGATATGCAACACCGGCTCTTTTAGTCCTTGTATTACAGTGCGATCGGCTTCGATCTCGAGTCCAATGGTGACCAGGTTGATTTCTTTTCTACTTTCGGTCGCAATATCGGTCACCATTTTGCGGAAGCCGAAAAAAACGTTGCTGGCGGGAACCGTATAAATGCGGCGCACGTCGCGTTTTAACTTTTGGGCAAGAATGCCCAGATCCCATTGCGCCTTTCGTTGTTTCAATAGCAACGCATCGATTTTATGGCGTAGGTCGCGGGTCTGCTTGCCGAGTAGATCAAAGTAGTGGCTTATTCGATTACTATCTTCGCTTAAGCTCAGTTTACGAAGTAGCGAGGCTGCCTGGCGACGGGTGTTTTCCCAGTCGGCGCGTATTTCGACAACGCTGAGGCTGACCCCCTTAATTGAATCGGTAACGGTTTGTTGAACTTGCACTTCCTGATGCAGCGCTACCACTGCCTTGTAAAGCGGATCTAAATTCTCGAGTTGAATCTTCACCGCTTCGTTGCGTGAGGGAGGAATTGCCGCGCGAAGTTGTTCGGCGTTTCTTTGCGGCGGCGGTTGGGGCGCTTTAAATTCACGTAACAGATTACTTGCCGTATCCAACCCATCCGGGCTTTTAACCGGTGGAGGAGGAACAAGGCGTAGAGCGGGCGCGGCTTCGACAACGGGCGCGGCTTCGATAACGGGCGCGGCTTCGATAACGGGCTCGGCTTCGACAACGGGCGCGACTTCGATAACGGGCGCGGCTTCGACAACGGGCTCGGCTTCGATTTCTATGGGATCGGATTCCGCAACCAATTCAGCGGGGGAGTCGCTTGGGAACTCTAGAGCGGTCGGAATCGACTCAACCTCCATTTGCTGTAGCACCGCACTTAGTTCAGTTTCGAGGCTTGAAGGAATTTCAACCATCGGTACATTGGTCAATTCCGAAAGCGAGTCTAAAGTGGCTTCCATCGAATCGAGCTCTGGCGGTATTTCCGAGCTATCGATGGGTTCATCTTCGACATCGGGGCGGTATTTTGAGGCCGAGGCGAGTTGGGTAGCCAACTTTTCTTGTTCGTTGACCAGATTGTTTTCGATGCCATCCAAAAGACGTGACACTTTAGTGACCACGTCGCCATCGAGTGTGGCGGCACCACTCTTTAGCTGAGAAAGTATCTCTTCAAGGCTATGCGCCTGGTTTTCAAGACCGTGATATTCGATCAGGCGGGCTCCGCCCTTCATCGTGTGGGCTTTGCGAAAAGCGTCTTCCATCTCGTCTTGAGTTACCGCACGCGTAGAACCATCGGCCTCGGGATTGGTGAATAGCGTACGCAGGTGGTTTAACTGTTCGTTAGATTCGATAAAAAATGTCTGGGCAATCTCCATGCGCAGTTGATCGGGAACGCCTTCCGCGGGAGTCTCCTGGCTCAAAAAAGTTTCTAGACGTGCGATGATGGCATTTGGGCGTTCAGGGGATGGGGGAGGGTCATCGGCGGCATGGGAGAGGTAGTCCACACAATCGGTAATCAGTTCATTCAACCCTTCGGCGTTGGGCACCGAGCCCGACTGCAGGCGGTAGAACAGCGTTTCCATCCGACCGGTGATCGACTCCACTAAACTGGCACCTACCGCACGCGAGGCCCCTTTTAGCATGTGGGAGATGCTAAAAATCTGGGTGAAGATCTCGGGCAGTTTCTCGGCGTCGGCCTCTTGGGCAAGCGCAAGGGCCGAATTGAGTTGGAGTACCGAAG
>JAYSWN010000092.1:0-31353 GCA_043718025.1 Pseudomonadota bacterium | reverse complement strand
CTAAACACGCTGGCACGCTAGTTGCTCATTGGCTCTGTCGAGTTTGATTAAATGGAGAAGAAAATGAAATCAAAGTTAATGGGAATCGCAGCACTAGCACTTATCACCTCTTCCGCGTTCGGCGGGATCCGCCCGATTGGGGAACGGCCTTATGCCAAAGTTCGGTTAGAGCAAATTGAAGGGGACGGACGCTACCCTCGGCCAACTGAGCTAACAATAAACCGCCGCGACAGATCAATCGACGCAGCCAGTTTCTTACTTGTCGAAGACACGGGCCTCCGTTGCATTACGACACCTTGCCCAAGTCATAAGACCAGCAAGTTTCATGTCACCAAGGTTTTTAGAACCAAAGACGGCAGTGTGCTTTATACCGCCAATAACACTCCGGTTTTGATCACGGGAATTATTGCCCCGGGGCCTGGTCACGTGGATCGCACCATTCAGGTCGCCGATCACTCCAATAACCGACGGCTCCGCTTCAAGTTTCCGTGGATTCTTAAACTTCAAGGTAAGTTCGAGGCCGCTACCTACGGCGGACATCCTGAACTGATCAATACTATCCAAAAGGTTAACCCGTAATTGGGGACGCCTAAGGGAGGAGGAAGGGCCCGGTTGGGGACCTTCCTCCTTTCTCATTTTCGTGCTAACCACCCTAAGCGTGAAAACCGCCTTATCCAACGCCACCCACACTCCGCGCCTTTTTCAGACCGCCAATTGTGAATTTCCTTCTCAACCCCGACTAAGAAAAGCCGGGAAACTTGAAAATAGGAAACGATAATGCGCGGTTGGAATGATGACCCTTTTACAAAGAAGGCCCGAAAAGAGAATTTTGCCGCCCGCTCGGTCTACAAGTTAGAAGAGATCGATCGCCGTGAACCCATCTTAAAAGGGGTTCGGCGAGTTATCGACCTGGGCGCCGCCCCTGGTTCATGGACGCAATACTGCCTGAAAAAGATTCCCGACTGCCAAATCCTTGCGATCGACCTGTCGCCCATCAAGGTAAAGGATAAGCGGCTTACCGCCATTCAGGCCGACATTAACGAATTCAACTTTACCGAGGCCATGGGAGGCCAACTGGCCGATCTGGTGATTTCAGACATGGCGCCAAATACTTCGGGAATTCCCGATCGCGACGTGGCCCTCTCCTTTGAGTTGGCGTCGATGGCGTTACAGGTAGCGCGCGCACACTTAAAAACCGGTGGTAGTTTCGTGGCTAAACTCTTTATGGGGGATTCATTCGAAGAGTATCACCGCGACGTGAAAGCTCTTTTTGAGAGTTCACGCATCATTCGCCCCGATTCTGTGCGTAAGCACAGCCGCGAAATTTTTTTCGTGGGTAAAAAAAAACGCGCGCTCTAGCCCTTTTTTTGAGCGCCGACCGAAGTAAGAAGCACTTCCCTTAGCTGTTCCAATATTTTGGCCGTAGCGCCCCAAACCAGCTCGCCCTCTGCCCATATGCCGATGCTTTTTACCGAAATACTGTCCAAATCTATTTGCACTTCGGTGAGCCCCCGATTCAGCAGGTCGTCGACTGAAAGAAAAACCATCTTTTCGACCTCGCCATGGCTTAGCTGAAACGGATACGGCAGCTCGAGTCTGCCTACCCAAGGAAATATGGTAACCGAAAAGCGCGTCACTACCGGGCTTAGCGCGCCTAAGATCTGAACCGCGTCGGGGTGAAGGCCTATCTCTTCGTGCGCTTCACGAATGGCCGCCTGCAATTCAGTTTCATCGTGGGGCTCAAGGTAGCCGCCCGGAAAACTAATTTGTCCTTTGTGAGATTCGACTAACATGGAGCGTTTGGTGAGAATAATTTCAAGACGTTGTTTTTCTGGATTGAAAGCAATGGGAACCAGCACGGCACTCTTCGCAGAGCCTTCGTGGTGGCCGGTTACCGGTGGCGGTAGATTTTTAAGCGTCGCCGAAAGATCCGTTTCCCAAGCCATGAGCGCTACGTTATCAATAATCGGCATCCGAAAGCAAAGAGGATTGATTGGCAAACGAAGCAAGACTTAAGGGCAAAGAATGTATTTTCTGCAAAATAGTGCAGGGGACATTGCCTTCGAAGAAAGCCTTCGAGAACGATCGAGTTTTCGCTTTTCATGACATCAGTCCTCAAGCGCCAGTGCACATACTGATCGTACCGAAGAAACATGTGGTGGATGTTTTAGACGTACCTACGAATGAACTGTCCGTTTTTGCCGATCTTTTTCAAGCTGCGCAGTTAATTTCGGCGCAGTTGGGAATTGCCGGATCGGGGTTTCGAACGGTGTTCAATAGTGGTGATCATGCGTGCCAAACGATCTTTCATTTGCATTTGCATTTGCTCGGTGGTGGGCAAATGGGTGGGTCAATGGTGGGCTGACGACAGAAGGCTTTTTATCGACGATACGACGCAGGGTTTAAAATTTTTTTATTGCCAACTTCGCGATTAGAATCTTCATCACGATTTAAAATTTCCAATCCTTATTGACGACATTTTGGATGGAGCGATACCTTCTACAATAAGAATTGGTTAGGGCAGTGGGATGAGGCTTCTGGCGCTTTGTATCGCAAATTCGGCACGTATCCACACCGCAACATAGAAGTTAACAAGAATGGGGAAGAATGACCCACCCTTGTTGTCGCAAAGCGACACGCAAGAGGGCGTCTTTTTCCCAAAAGCTGACGAGGTAACTAGGCCATGCACGTAATTAAACGCGACGGAACACGCGAAGAAGTAAAAATTGAAAAGATTCTTCACGCGGTGAATCGAGCCTGTCGTGGCATTGCCGATGTAGAAGGTTTGGAAATTGCCAAGCGCACGATTGCCGGGCTGCACGAAGGCAGCACCACCGAAGAATTAGATAACTTATCGATCGCCACCGCCGTGATGCTGATGGTCGACGAGCCCAACTACTCAAAAGTTGCGGCGCGCATGCTCTCTGAAAACATCCGCAAAGAGGTAGGGCGTGATTCCGCGTTCCGCGATTACATTAAGAAAGCTGGAGAACTTGGCGTCGTAGCCGAGAGTTTAGTGTCGCTAGCGCAGACCGACATTCAAACCATTGAATTCGCGATTCGCCATGAACGTGATGATCTTTTTGAATATTTTGGTTTAAAGACGGTGGTAGATCGGTACTTGTTGCGCCACCCCCAAACCCGCAAGCTGATCGAGCGCCCACAGTGGATGTTCATGCGCGTTGCCCTCGGGCTTTCTCGTAACATTGCCGAGGCAATCGAGTTTTACGACAACATCAGTCAATTTCTTTACATGCCCGCCACGCCAACCCTTTTCAACTCTGGCACGCGTCATCCGCAAATGAGTAGCTGCTATCTTTTGACGGTGTCCGAGGACAGTCTCGAAGGAATTTACAAATCAATCACCGACTCCGCTCAGTTATCTAAGTGGTCAGGTGGATTAGGCATCTCGTGGACTCCAGTTCGCTCATCGGGAACTTTGATTCGTGGCACCAACGGTTTGTCTAACGGCATCGTGCCTTTCTTAAAGGTTTACGACTCCTCAGTTCATGCGGTGAACCAGGGCGGAAAACGTAAAGGGGCCGCGGCAGTTTATTTAGAACCTTGGCACTCGGATATCGAAACCTTTCTTGAGCTGCGCAATAACACCGGCGCCGAAGAGCGCCGCACCCATAACCTGAACCTGGCGTTGTGGATTCCTGATCTGTTTATGAAACGCGTCGATGCGGATGCGGAGTGGACGCTGTTTTCGCCAAAGGACCAGCCAAAGCTGAACGATTCCTTTGGCCTGGAGTTCGAGGCGCTATACACACAGGCAGAAGCCGATGGAAAAGGGCGCAAAAAAGTTTCGGCACGCGCGCTATACGCCAGGATGATGCAAACCTTAGCAGAAACCGGCAACGGCTGGATCTGTTTTAAAGATCGCGCCAACCTACGTTCGGCGCAGACGGCTAAACCGGGCAACGTAATTCACAGCTCCAATTTGTGTACCGAAATTTTAGAGGTAACCAATTCGGAAGAGGTGGCGGTTTGCAACTTGGGCAGCTTGAACCTTGGCAATTTTGTTGAAGGGGGCGGCGACTTTAATTTTGATAAATTGCGTACCGTGGTCGATAAGGCCGTAATGTTCTTGGACCGGGTTATCGACATTAACTACTACCCGATTCGTGAAGCTGAGAATTCTAATAAGAAGTGGCGGCCGGTTGGCTTGGGCGTGATGGGCTTACAAGATACGCTGTTTAAAATGCGCCTGCCGTTTGACTCCGAAAAGGCTCAGGCCCTTTCTTCGCGCATTGCGGAGGAGATTTATTACCAGGCGCTTACCACCAGCATGCGACTGGCAAAAGAGGAGGGTGCGTTCCCTCATTTCAGTGAATCGCGTTATGCGGATGGCCAGTTACAAGTGCAGTTGGTGCAGAACGAGAACGGCATGATGCCTGAGCTGCATTACGATTGGGATGCCATGGCAATGCAGGTCAAGCAAAACGGTTTGCGTAATAGCTTGCTTATCGCCATTGCGCCTACGGCCACCATCGCAAGCATAAGCGGCTGTTTTGAAAGCATCGAACCGCAGCTATCCAACTATTTTAAGCGTGAAACACTTTCGGGAGAGTTCCTGCAGATCAATCGTTATTTGATTAACGACTTGAAGCAGCTCGGAGCGTGGAGCCCGGCGATGCGTACCAAGATTATTGAGTCAGAAGGTTCGATTCAGAATATTGCTGAGCTCTCTCCTGAAATCAAAGCTCTATACAAGACCGTTTGGGAGATCCCGCAAAAATCGATGATCGAT
The DNA here is from genome assembly GCA_043718025.1 of Pseudomonadota bacterium. Lineage (GTDB taxonomy): Bacteria > Bdellovibrionota > FAC87 > UBA2466 > UBA2466 > JBGSST01. Next base: position 26,600 of record JAYSWN010000092.1, on the reverse strand, counting down.
ATGGCGGCAATGCGGTCGACCTTTATTTGTCAGTCACAATCGCTTAATCTTTTCCAAGAGAACCCGACGTTAGGAAAACTCTCTTCCATGTATATGTACGCCTGGAAGCAGGGAATTAAGACCACCTACTACCTGCGGTCGCGCGCCAAGACTTCCATTGGCAAGACCACGGTGTCGGGCCCAGTGGCCACCGCTGAAACGGCGCCTTCGATTACCAGCGAAGAGGCCATTGCGTGCTCACTTGAGAACCCAGAAAGTTGCGAAGCCTGCCAATAGGCAGAAAGGACTCCACACCATGTCTATGATTCTTAGCCCCGAATTAAATCTGACTCTGCGGCCAATGCAGTATCCGCAATTTTTTCAGCTTTATAAAGACTCGATTAAAAATATTTGGACCACCGACGAGCTCGACTTCTCGGTAGACTATGAGCATTTACGCGACAAGTTAGATCCGCGTGAAGCCCATGTTATCAAACGATTGGTGGCGTTTTTTGCCACCGCGGATAACCTGGTGGCGCACAATTTGGTTCTCAACTTTTACAAGCACATCAATAGCCCCGAGTTCCGAATGTTTTTGGGCAAACAGCTTTTTGACGAAATGCTGCACGTAGAAACCTACCTGCTTCTGGTCGACAGTTATCTACCCGATCCCAAAGATCGCGCTGAAGCATTCGACGCTTACCGTTCAATTCCTTCGGTAAAACTCAAAGCCGATTTCTGTTTCAAGTACATGGACTCGATTGAAAAGATTGATGTGCTCGACAACGACGATAAACGCCGCCAGTTCATCGAAAACCTAATGTGTTTTGCGGCCTGCGTAGAGGGTTTGTTCTTCTTTGGCTCATTTGCATACGTCTATTTCTTGCGCAATAAGGGACTTTTGCCGGGCCTAGCCACCGCCACCAATTGGGTGTTCCGCGATGAAACCATGCACATTGATGCCGCCATGCAGGCCTTGGGCGTCATTCGCCAAGAGTACCCTCAACTATTTGATGCCGCGCTGGAAAAACGGGTAGAGGGCATGATCGAAGAGGCTATTGCGGTAGAAATGCTTTTTTGCGAAGACGCGCTGAGCTTTGGCGTGAGTGGTCTATCGCCAAAACTGATGAAGGAATACTTGCAGTTTGTAGCCGATCAGCGCTTCGTTCAGCTAGGCTACAAAAAGCGATACAACTCCCGCAATCCGTTTCCCTTTATGGTGCTACAAGACGTGCAACCGCTTACCAACTTCTTCGAAAAACGCGTCACCGAATACCAAAAAGGGTTTAACACCGGAGCAGTGGTGGTGAACTTTGATGAGGCTTTCTAGCCACCTTGGTATTATTTTTAAATCTTTGCGAGCTCACCACTGGAGCAAAAATCTATTGGTCTTTCTCCCCGTGCTGGCCGCGCACCGGTTCACCGCAGACACGCATTGGGCCCAATCAGCGATGGCTTTTATTGCTTTCTGCCTCTCTGCTTCGGCCGTCTACCTGCTAAATGATCTCTTAGACCGGGAGGCCGATCGCGATCATGCGCAAAAACGTTTACGCCCTCTAGCCGCTGGCACGATGTCGGTCCGCACCGCTATCGCGCTATTTTTCACCCTGGAAGTGACCGGGTTGGGGCTGGCCGCCAGTGTAAATTTTAATGTTCTGTTAGTTCTGGTTCTTTATCTGCTTCTTAACCTGCTTTATTCCACCGTGTTAAAAGAGCAGTTAGTCCTAGACGTGGTCGTTCTCACTTCGTTTTATACTCTTCGAATCGTAGCCGGCGGACTGGCATCGGAAACGTCCATTTCTCCTTGGCTGATTGCCTTTTCAAATTTTTTCTTTCTTGGGCTGGCATTTTTAAAACGGTTTACTGAATTGCGCGTGACCGAAGGCTCAATTCTAAGGCGAAGTTATCGGCCAGAAGATCGCCTCCCGGTTTTTGTGTTTGGCGCGTGCTGTTCTATTCTCTCGGTACTGGTGCTGGTTTTGTATCTAAATGCGCCCGAAGCAAAAGTGCTTTACCGTTTTCCTGAGCGGTTGTGGTTACTCTCGTTGCTCATGCTTTTTTGGAACTGCCGGTTATGGGTTTTGGCGCATCGGGGCTCGGTTCATGAAGATCCCATTGTCTTCGCCTTTCGCGATAGGGCGAGCTTATCTACCGCGGTGATCGCCGTTGTTTTACTCGCCCTTTCGGCTTGAGAGCTCACTTCTCATTTTTTTAGTGGCCCGGCGGGCAATGAAATAGAACCAATTGGCGATCGTACCCTGGAATCCGACGCCAACCATGAGCCGTTACTTGAGTGAGAATCTGCTTAAGATGCTCGCTATCCACCCCAAACAAGCCCCCACGACAAGGCCCCGTAAGAATGGACTCCACCCTGCCAAAACGCATTGGCGTTTTTCGACCAAGGGTAAACGAACTGTATGAATAGTGACCAAATGCCTCGAACTTCTCGGGTTCGACCACAAAGAGAAAGGGGAGGTCGGGCGTACTCTCATTTTGAATGAGTGCCGCCGAGGCGAACCAATCTTGACCCCGGTACTCCCGGATCTCCCTCGGATAGGGAACAACGGCTAAAAAAAATAAAATCACCGCGGCGACGAAATTCACCACCGCGGGCGAAATCCGTTTGAAAATAGCCTCCGTAAACCGGGCCGGAATTAGCAGCACCAGCAATCCCGCTGCCACTGGATAGATGGCTACCGCCCAGTGGGGCATCTTCGATTTGGCGACAAAGAGCGGGCCCATATAGGAAAAATAGAAGAGGGTAAGTAGCGCACAAGCCCGACTGCGCAGAAGGGTGCCCCGCGCTAAGGCTACGACCATCGCGAGCAGAAGCAGCGCCGTCCAAACTGGCGAAAACCGAAGCTCTAGCGGGTACCATTGCGTGACCGCCGCCAGCAACTCCGCGAATCGGGTCAAGGTTAAGAAACCCGTGTCCGGGGTGGAGACATGCCGGGTTAACTGAATGACAAAGTAAGATTTGCACCAGTTCGTGCCATAAACCTGGTCGAGCATAACCAGAAACCCAAACGCGGTTAGTGCCCCCCCAATGAAGCCAGCGCCGCCGCGATTGTTTTTTTGCTGCAAAAAACTATTGCCCACAGCCCGAGGGCAAGAACAATGGGGACAAAAAATAGTGCCTTAAAGAGAAAGGCCAGACCAGAAAAGGCAAAGAGGCCGGCGAGAGCAACATTGCGGTTATTTTCGTTCGCCACCGGGAAGAGAGCATAAATGGCGCACGCTACGGTGCCCGCGATGCCAAAACCTAAGGGTCCATCGAGCTGCCCATCGCTCGCGTACTTCAGCCAGATCCCCCAGGTCGGAAGAAGAAAGAGGAAAAAAGTGACCTGCTCCCAACCTTTTTTTTCTCCATCATCCCCATCCACCCGAACAATTCTTAAGAGGGTCAGGGCCAATAAGAAGTAGGTCAGAACACAACAAAAACGGCTAAATAATAGATAGCTCCAAGGGCTAGGCCCAAACAAAAAGGCGGTAATCGCCATGCCCCAAATTCCCATTGGCGGTTGAAGGTAAAATGGGTTGTGCAGGTCTGGATGCAGGCTTAAGGGCCACCAAACTCCCGTTTCAAGTACGGCCCGAGCCGCGGCCCCGTACATCGCGGCATCAACCTTAACCCCGAGGCGCATCGGCCATAAAAAGACGGCGGCCGTCGCCAGCAGCCAAACGCCCCAGAATGACCGGACATGGCGCACGAGCCTTTGCCATTCAACAAATTTTCTATGGTTTTGGAATTTCCTACGTTGCTCTTTCATTTCAAGGCAATTCACTCCGTCCAGATGGCCGAAACTACGTGAGCCGGAGCGCATATGAAACAGCAAAAGATTTCGAAAGGAGGGGCGATAAGATGTCGTGGAAAATAGAAATTAAGTCAGGTGCAGTAGTGGTAATATTCAGGGGCCTTTTTAAGGGCTTCCCGCCCAAATACGCTCAGCACAGATGAGAAGGCGGTAAAAGGAAACCCATGGGAACTTCATTCGATAGATTTGGAAACATTGATAAGCACCCATTGAGAGAGTTTCTGTATCGAGTGAAAGACCCTATCCTAGTCTTTTCGCACGCCCTGCGTCGCCTAATCGAGGTCTACGACGCTATTTCTCCTTCCGAGTTTTCTATAATGTACCGCAAGATAAAACCTATTACGATGTGCAGCAACGCTCGCCTGCGCGGTCTTCACCGGGCGGTTAGACACGTAGTGGAAGAAAAAATTCCGGGCGACTTTGTGGAATGCGGCTCAGCGCAGGGGGGAAGCGCCGCGATGATGGGCCTAACGCTGAAGAGCTTGGGCGAAACAGATCGATTGCTCTGGCTCTTTGATACTTTTGAAGGACTTCCCGCTCCCACGCACGACGATCCTGACTTCGAGATTGCGAAGTTGCATACGGGCACCTGCTACGCTTCGCTGGACTCGGTCATCGCCACATTTCAAAATCTTGATATTGCTGGGATAGCCCGATTCGAAAAGGGACTTTTTCAAGACACATTGCCTAAATCGAAAGTTGATAAAATTGCGGTACTTCACCTGGACGGTGATTGGTACCAGAGTGTGAAGGTCTGCCTTTCCGCACTTTACGATAGGGTGTCGCCCGGAGGAATCATTCAAATCGATGATTACGGTTTCTGGAAAGGCGCTAAAAAGGCGGTGGAAGAGTTCTTTGTCGAGCGGTCGATACGGCCCACATTAAAACGCCTCGACTACGCCGGAAGACAGTTCATTAAACCTTAAAAAATTGGAAAAAAGATGAAATGGTGCCCAGGGAGGGAATCGAACCCCCCACACGAGGATTTTCAATCCTCTGCTCTACCGACTGAGCTACCTGGGCACATCTTTAGAAAAACTATTCGTTTCGGTATGGAAGGACAGGATTACCGTCGTGTTTCGGGGTGGTCAAGGGATTCCGCCCATTCTACAAAGGCGCGAACAGCCTTGGCCCGATGGGAAACCTGGTTCTTTTCTGCGGCACTAGCCTCGGCGAAGGTCTTACCCAATTCGGTCGAAAAAAAGATGGGATCATACCCAAACCCTTCTCCCCCGCGGGCCGATGAAATAATCTTTCCCGCCGAGCAGGCCTCAAAAAAACGCGGCGGATTCTTGCCGTTGTAATAACAGAGCACCGCCCTAAAGTTCGCCGTCCATTCGGATGCAGGAAAAACGGAGAGTTTGGTCCAAAGAAACTGCCAACGCTCTGCCCACGAAATGTTTTCCCCGCCAAACCGGGCCGAGAACACTCCTGGCGCTCCGAACAGGCCATCCACTTCGAGCCCCGAATCATCGGCCAGCACCGGACGCCGATACATTTCTTGGTAGCGCAGCGCTTTTTTTAGGGCGTTTTCGTAGTAGGTAACCCCGTCCTCAATGACTTCAGGCGGAGTGATAGACTCAAATTCCGATCTCAAGGGGTGAGTAAGCTTCCAGTGAGGAAGCAGAGCTTGAAACTCAGAGATTTTTCCTAAATTGCTGGTCGCTAAAAATAAGGCCGGCATCGCTTCGCTCAGCCTACTGTTCTAGCGCTTTTCTTTGGGCTTGGAACAGCTGCTGAATTCCGGCGTCGGCCAAATCAAGCATCTGATTTAAAGCGTCGCGTCCGAATGCCGCCGCCTCGGCCGTGCCCTGAATTTCGATGTACTGGTTGGTGCTGGTCTTCACAACATTCATATCGACCTCCGCCACTTTGTCTTCGAGATAGGGCAGATCAAGGCAAAGCACGCCGTGAACTATTCCCACGGAGATGGCCGCCACTTCGGTCTTTAAGGCGCTGCGAAATTTAGGATTGGTTTTTTCGAGTTTTTTAATGGCCAAGGCCAACGCCACAAAAGCACCGGTGATCGCCGCGGTTCGTGTACCACCATCCGCGTCCAACACGTCACAGTCGAGCTGAATCGTACGTTCGCCAATCACAGATAAATCAACGGCCGTTCTTAAAGACCTTCCGATTAAGCGCTGAATTTCTTGAGTGCGGCCACCCAACTTATTGCGCTCGCGATTGACTCGCTGAGAGGACGACGCCGGCAGCATCGAATACTCGGCCGTGAGCCAGCCTTTGCCTTGATTTTTGAGAAAAGGAGGGACCGTCTCTTCAATCATCGCGCTGCAAACCACACGCGTGCCGCCCATTTCGATTAAGCAAGAGCCCGCGGGGGCCACCAAAAAATTAGGGGTGATTTTGATCGGGCGAATGTCGCCAGAATAACGTCCGTCGAGTCGTTTCACTTTGTCCAAGTTAGCCTCGTTACATGTCACGCCGTTTTCTTGGCTGACGATTGGTGTACTCCCAGATGCCCTGGCTTATAGCACCCGCTACCTTCTTTAGGTAGAGAGGATTTTTGAGGCGCTTGGCGTCCCTGGGATGGCTTAAGTACCCAACTTCAATAAGTAACGAAGGCATTACGGTGTGATTGAGAACGGCAAAAGGAGCCTGGCGAACGGCACGCACGCTCGACTCTAAATAAGAGGCCATTACGTCGAACATGACCTCGGCAAAGCGTGAGCTTTCAGACTGCACCGCCGAGTTTTGGCTATCGGCCAACATGCGAATAATGGGGTTGCTCGGCAATGGGATGCCGGCGCGTTCACTATTTTCCACCAAGGCGAGCCGATTGGCCCTTTTGTCGGTGCTTTCAGGACTGGTGAAATAGACCTCAAATCCCCGGGCGTTTCCGCTCGGTTCAGAGTTAGCGTGTACACTCAAAAAAAGATCGGCCTCCCAAGTATTGGCTAGGCGCGTGCGATCGCGAAGGCTCAAAAATGAGTCCTCGTCTCGGGTAAGCCGTATGTCGGCAACCCAACCATTTTTCTCGAGCAACTTTTTAGTTGCCGTCTTAATCATTTGAGAAAGACGAAGGCTCAATTTTTTTTCCATGAAGCCTGTCGCAGCACGGGTGCCATAATCTTTTCCGCCGTGGCCCGGGTCGATGAGAATCTTAATCACCTTTGCCTTGGCCATCGCCTTCGTTGGACCCCTTAGCTCAGAATTGAGCGAGCTCATTCTGCGAACCTCATCGGGGCTGACGGCCTCGGCCGACGAGTTTTCCCAAAAATCCCATTCGGGATCAAGATCGTCGGGGTTTACGACTGGGCTTGGCGCAGCCCAAAGCCACGGAGTTAGGACAAAGGTCCAGAGGATGAGGCAGATAAAGTTCATGGTATACTTAAAAGTATAGACGTATTCCTCACTTCTTAGTTTTTTTCCTACACCAAAATTTACCTTCCCTAATTAACGCGAGGGCCCAATGCGCCGCCGTAGGTTCTGCTTTGTCTCTGTTTTCGCGTGCTTTTTTTCGTTCTTGTGTTGCGGCACGCCCCACCAAGATCCAACGATTAAAGTGCTTCTGGTAAAGAGTGGAAATCCCCTGGAACTGGAGACATCCGGCGGAAAGTTACAATGCAAAGCTGAAGAGTCCGTCTATTGGACCACATTGCCAAATTCAGTAACCATCAATTTTGATCGCGCGACCGATCAAATCCACGTTGGAACAAGCCGTTTCTCTCATCGGACGTTATTGTTTCGCGTTGGCGATGGCGGCAATGAGTCATGGACCCTCGCAGGAAAAAGGTGGCGAGGCGTATTGCAGGTCAGCCAAACCGTTAATCAACTCGCCTACGTGTTGAGGGTGCCGCTAGAGAGGTACACCGAAGGGGTTGTGTTGGCGGAGTTGGGTGGTCGCGCCGAATTCGAAGCCTTAAAGGCCCAAGCCGTGGCCGCCCGCACTTTTGCCCTGCACCGATTTCTAATCCCGCGTCATACTGTTTATGACGTAGACTCCTCTACTCTTGATCAGGTGTTTAGTGGCTTTTCGACGAATAGCCTTGTCGGCGATGCAGTGAAGGCCACGAAGGGCGAGTACCTTTATTATAACGAAACTAAAAGCGGCAGGACCACGCCGCCCCCGTTCAAGGCTTTTTTTCATTCGCGCTGTGCGGGACAAACGGCGTCGGCAAAAGAGGTATGGCTCAATCCTGAAGGAAATCATTTTGTATCTGCTCCTTGCGAATACTGCCAAAAAAATCACTATCGCTGGCAGGCCAGCGTGTCTCTTGAAGAGCTTGTTTCCGCGTTAAAAATGCCGCTGTCTCCGCTCGAAATGGAGAACTCAAAAATCACCGCCGGAAGGGTTTTGGAGATCGCAATCAAAGGAAGCGGTAAGCCGGTATTTATCCGTGCCGAAGAGCTGCGACGCCGCCTCGGTTTCACCCGCCTACAAAGTTCTCATTTCTCATGGCAGATGGTGAACTCGAATTTTATTTTCATGGGAACTGGGGCGGGGCACGGCGTGGGATTGTGTCAGTGGGGTGCACGCGGCTTGGCCCGTTTGGGAAAGACTTACCAAGAAATTCTCGCGCACTACTATGCGGGCTCCCATCTTTTTCGACCCGAAGTTAAAATCTCCTCCCAAAAAACCCCGTCACCATCACGTTTTTAGAGGTTTTTCATTTCCGCGATGGCACGCTTCGGCAAGAAAATCTAAAAACAGACGCACTCGGCGAGTTAGAAATCTGCCGTGCGGGGTGACGGCGTACAAGTCACCAAATGACTCTACCGCAAATTTTTCTAAAACCCGCACCAGCTTACCTTCTTCGATCAAGGGCGCCACGTCCCAACGAGACCTCAGGGCGACGCCACCCCCTCGCACGACAAGTTCCGTTAACACCGCTCCGCTTTCACTCCGCAATGGCTGCAGCGCAAGAAGCTCGCGCACCTGGGTGCCGGCACGTCCGACACGGCAATTCTCGTACACCGGCAAAACCAACAGCGGGTGTTGTTTTAGGTCCTCGATTTTTTTTATCGGCTCTCGTGATTTTAAATAGGACGGAGACGCACACCAAATTAAGTCGTTGGAAAATAGTCTACGGAAAACAAACTGCGCGCCCTTTGGCCGTTGAACTCGAATTGCCACATCGATCTGCATCTCAATTAAATCCACCAGCCGATCGGATACGTGCAGATCAAAATGGACCCCGGGATGAAGCATCTGAAATTTTATTACTAAGGGAGCAAGACAGCGTTGCGCAAACGCCGGAATGCAGGTCACCCGAATCAATCCCGCCTCGGCGCCCGAAGATTGGGTTCGCTCAAGATTCCCAATCTCCTCGAGCAGTGCTTCTACACGGGGCAATAACGCCTGTGCTTCGCGGGTCATGCTCACGCGCCGTGTAGTACGGTTGAACAAACGGGTGCCCAGAGAATCTTCCAACCGCGCGATCTTCTTGCTCAAAAACGGAACGCTCAGACGCATCTGATGGGCCGCGGCGGTGAAGCTGCCCTTCTTAGCCACCCAGTAAAAGCTCTCCCACAAGGTTAGATCGGAAATTTTGATTAAGTCCATATTGGAAATAGTTACTTAACAAAATCGCCCATTATTAACAACCAAGGAGAGGGTTACAAAGAGCCAATGAAGAGACAGTTCACTTTTACCGGTCTTTCGGCAGCGGCATTCCCCCTTTTGTTTAACTTCACTTGCGCAAGTGCGGAGACGCCCAAAAGCTGCCTTAACCTAATTACGGAGTTTCCGATGATGAAAGCAATTGGCTATTTGAACAACCTCGCCTCTAGCGATCCTCAATCTCTTATCGAGGTAAGCATCGCTAAACCCAGTCTGCGTCCACACGATCTGTTGGTGAGCGTGCACTCGGTTTCGGTAAACCCGGTCGACACCAAGCAGAGGATGCGCAAGGCCGCTGAAAATGGAGTCCCGGTGATACTCGGGTACGATGCCGCGGGTACCGTAGTGGAAATGGGAAACGATGTTTCGGGATTTAAGGTTGGTGACCAAGTCTACTACGCTGGCGACATCAGCCGTCCCGGAACTAACAGTGAGTATCACGCGGTGGATGCCCGTATCGTTGGGCATAAACCGAAGAGTTTGAGTCTGACCCAGAGCGCAGCACTCCCCCTTACCGCCCTCACGGCGTATGAAGCTCTTTTTGAGCACTTAGGCATTTCACCTGACGGCCAGAGAAAGCCAACTACCCTTTTGATCATCGGTGGAGCCGGCGGGGTTGGCTCGATGGCTATCCAGATGGCGCGGCTGGCAGGGGTAAAAGTGATCACCACGGCATCGCGCCCCGAGACAGTCAGCTGGGTAAAAGATTTCGGAGCCGATGTGGTACTCGACCACCGCCTGCCCCTCAAACCGCAGCTTGAGGCGGTGGGGATTAACGAGGTGGATGCCATTTTCAATACCGCAAACACCAGTGCTTACTGGAAAACGATGGCCGAAATCATTCGACCGACGGGGAAAATTGTTTCTATCGTAGAATCCGCTGAACCATTGGACCTCACATTGCTAATGGCCAAAAGCGTTTCGTTCAGTTGGGAGCTCATGTTCACCCGCTCGCTTTTTCAGACTCCGGACATGGCTCGCCAAGGAGAAATTTTAGACCGGGTTGCCACTTGGATCGACAATGGAAAACTGCGACATACCGTGAGTGAAATCATGACCCCACTATCGGCCGAGAACTTACGCCTCGCCCACACACGGCTTGAGTCGGGAAAAGGGCGAGGGAAAATCGTAGTGACGGGGTGGTAAACTTTAAGGCCCAGGTCAATACTCAGACTTAATTCGGAAAGCAAAAGAGTGGCGGGTTTCGCCGCTCTCGCCTATTGTGCGCCACCGATGCGCCTGTCTGATTTCCATTTTGAATTGCCGCCGGAGCTGATCGCAAAATACCCCGTCACGCCGAGGGATACTTCGCGGTTGCTTACGCTCAGCAGAAGCGACGGCGGCACCGATCATCACGTTTTTCATGAGCTCCCTAATTTGCTCAAACCCAATGATTTATTGGTTTTTAATGACACCAAGGTGATACCCGCCCGCCTATTTGCGAAAACCCGCTACGGCGGCACTATTGAAGTCTTGCTTCTCGCGCCCAGCGCACAGGCGAACCAGTGGTCGTGTTTAGTGCGCCCCGGAAAAAAGGTGCGTGATGGCCTTACGGTGATGTTTGGGGACGAATCTTTGGGCCATATAACCCGCGCGGGTGACGATTTTATTATTGAGTGCGATATGTTGGCCGACGCAATCGGCCGCTTTGCGTGGATCGAAAAAAACGGCGTGATGCCGCTTCCCCCCTATTTAAATCGCGAAGCAGAGTCTAGCGACACCGAAACCTACCAAACCGTTTACGCCAAGACTCACGGCTCGATCGCGGCCCCGACCGCGGGCCTACACTTTACGGAAGAATTACTTAAGACCATCAAAGCGGCAGGGGTGAACAGTGCGTTTCTTACCCTACACGTAGGCTACGGAACTTTTGCCCCCATCGCCACCGATGAGGTCGATCATCATGTAATGCACAATGAGTTCTACGAAATCCCGCCAACCACCCTCGCGCAAATTGAAACTGCCCGGGCACTTGGCGGCCGCGTGGTGGCAGTAGGCACCACGACGCTACGAGCGCTTGAGTCTTATCCGCAGTTTGGCCCCCGCGCCGGCACCCAGATTTTTATCAAGCCGGGCCATGCCTTTTCTCTGGTAGATGGCCTTATCACTAATTTTCACCTTCCTGAATCAACGCTACTGATTCTAGTCAGCGCTTTTGCCGGCAAGGAGCGCATTCTCTCCGCCTATCAAGAAGCGGTTAAGCGGAAATACCGCTTTTTTAGTTACGGCGACGCCATGCTGATTTTGTAGACTGGCTTGACGGCGCAACGGCACTGAAGCTACTCAATAAGGCCTTTGGAGAACATATGCTTGGAATCGTTGTAAGAGAAACTGACTCAACCGACATGGCTATCCGCAAATTCAAGCGGCTCTGTGAAAACGCTGGTATTGTGGCTGAACTTCGTCGCCGCGAACATTACGAAAAGCCCTCGGTCCGTCGCAAAAAGAAGTCGCTAGCGGCCCGTAAAAAGAAGACGACCCGACTGAAGACTTTCAAGACCTTCTAAAAAGGGGACCTGTGGATCTTAAGACCAAACTTCAAAATGACATGAAAGAGGCCATGAAAGCCTCTAATCCCGCAAAAGTGGGCACCCTCCGGATGGCCATTGCGGAGATTAAAAAGCGTGAAATTGATAAGCGTGTCGTACTTGAAGAGGTTGAGATTGTTAAAATTATTCAATCCCTGGTCAAACAACGAAACGAGTCCATTGAAGCCTTTGAAAAGGGCAACCGCCAAGACTTAGCCGATAAAGAGAAAGCTGAAATAGTTTTCTTGTTAGGCTACTTGCCGCAACAGCTCTCTGCCGCCGAGCTCGAGGCGATTGTAAAAGCCGCCATTGAAGAGTCTGGGGCTAAAGTGCCAGCCGACGTGGGCAAAGTGATGAAAGCCGCCTTGGCCAAAACTGGCGGGCGCGCCGATGGTAAAGCGGTGAATGAGCTGGCCCGAAAGCTACTTACCCCCTGATTTTGCGTTTACGGATTGCTTTACTTTAAAGCGCGCTGCCGTTGGCGATCGTTCTTCACCATATTGGAGAGAAACCCCAAGGCTTTTCCGCACCATTGGACAGAACTCAAAGTGAACGGCAAGCCTTCCGCTTTACGTACCTCTTGAATCGCGGCCTTGGCCCGTTCGATCAGGTCAGAGGGCAAGCTTAGGCCATTGTGCCGCCCCATTACACTTAAAACCCGATCCCAGAACGAAAGCACGAAAAGCGAAGTATCTCGCTGGCTCACGGAAGCCCTTACGTCGCCCGTGAAATCAATAAGCTTCCAGCCCTCGTCCGTATACAAAAGCTGCTCGCGATGAAAGTCGCCGATTTCGGAAAGTAACGCCGCACTTTTAATCCATTCAATAAGTTCGCTGTCTATATTGTTTCTTCGCCCTTCCGGCATCAGGCCGCGGCTCTCCTCTAGGTAGGATTTGAGGGTAAAAAGCGCGGCTACCTCTTCTACAACCGCGTACTCAGCCTCAAGATAGCGGTCCATCTTTACTACTTTCACCGCGTGCTCAGAAAGTAACTTCTGCCCTTTGATAAAAGCCGTGATGTAGAAAGTGTACGGCAAAAAGATCGCGCCGTGATCCCGGGCGTCCAGCACTGACTCCCAAGAAAGTCCCTGATGGAAATTACCCGCGCGCAGCGGAATTCGTAACGCGAGATCACCCGCGACCTCAAAAATAGCGGTGGTATTGCCACTCCCCAGCTTTTTTTTAATGGTAAATTCTTTTCCGTCGGAGAATACCAATACGTCTCCCGCACCGACTTTACCCACTATTTCGTCGTACCCTTCCACCTGCTGGCCCGGTACAGAAAACAGAACATAACGCTCCGCGTGCAAAAAAGAAGAGGAAAATAAAACGATTAGCGCGAGCCAGCGAATAAAAAAGGGGGGTGGCTTATAGGCCGAAGCTTTTGGCTTCTCTGCTTCTGTTTTTATAATGGCGCACAACGGTTTGACCTTTTTTGGTGACACCCTAAGAGTACTGGATCTAGGGAATACTATATAGTCGTCATAGAATAGGCGCGCCAGAAAGTAATGTAATCATCAAGTCAGCGGATCTTCTCCAAAGTTATGATGGGGCGGCGTGCTCAGCCTCTCGCGAAAAGGGTAAAAAATTTAAGTGTTTGAAGAGTCTACATTAGAGCAGATCCGGGAACGTATCGATATCGTCGATCTGATCCAATCCTACGTTCCGCTTAAAAAAAGTGGCACCGGGATGACGGGGCTCTGTCCGTTCCATAAAGAAAAAACTCCTTCATTCCATGTTCACCCGTTAAAGCAGATTTACCATTGCTTTGGCTGCCACCAAGGCGGCAACATCTTCACTTTCTTAATGAATGTAGAAGGGCTTCGTTTTCCCGAAGCGGTGGAGCGGCTGGCGAAAAAGGCGGGCATCGAAATCGCCCGCACCGAAAAAAACAAATACGTTCCGCGGGCAAAAACTCAAGCTCCCGAAGAGATGCGGCTGATTGAAGCCCATGAAGTTACCGCGGCCTACTACCACAATCTTTTGATGGACGGCCGCGATTACGCGTCGGTAAGGCAGTACGTTGAGTCGCGCGGAATCTCGATTGAAACGGTAAAAAAATTTCGTATTGGAGTCTCTCCCGACGCCTGGTCCACCGTAAAAGACGGCTTAAAGAAAAAGGGGTTCACGGCGGAGGAGCTCACCAACTCTGGCCTCATCATTCCCAGCACCGATGGCAAAAATGATGGCTACGATCGGTTTCGAGGGCGGTTGATGTTTCCCATCACCAACGCCGACGGAAATACCGTAGGCTTTGGGGCCCGCCTTTTGCCTGGGAAAGAGGGCAGCGGCGATAAGCAGCCCAAGTACCTAAACTCTCCCGAAACGCCGATCTTTTCGAAGAAGAATACACTTTACGCTCTGACCGAAAATCAGCGTGGCATTCGCTTAAAGGGTGAAGCCATTCTGGTCGAGGGCTACATGGACGTCGTGGGGCTCTACGACAAGGGCGTGGACAATGCCATGGCGACTATGGGCACGGCACTTACCGAAGAACATTGTGTACGCCTAAATAAAATTACCAAGCGCGTAGTAACCGTATTTGATCCGGATGAGGCGGGTCGTGAAGCCTGGCGTCGGTCGATTTCGTTATTTCTCGATGCCGGTATCGTCGCCCGCGACTTAAAACTTCCCGATCAGCGCGACCCCGATGAGTTCGTGCAAGCCGTGGGGGCCGAGGCTTTCTACGCGTTGGTAGATAAAGCCCCACGCCAGGTCACTCAGCTTCTCAAAGAAATTTCAGCCGAGGGGCCCATCAGTCAGGAACAAAAGGCTAAATGGCTCGAACGCCTCACCCCCATTTTAATCTCAAGTCGCAATCGGTCCGATCGAGCGCTGCTGTGGGACGACGTCAGTTTACTCCTTGGGCTTTCGCCCCAAACGTTGGTGGCTCATCTGGACCGACAAATGGGCCAAAAGCCTCCCGAGAAACCCCAGACGCAGTATCGAAACCAAAACCCACCGCAACGGCCACCCATCGCCACGTTTGGAAAAAAGGATATTCTGGGCCGGGCGTTCTTCAAAGTTGCTCTTTCGTACCCGGCCGAATTTATCAAAGTGGCCGATCAACAGTTTTCTCAAGAGATTATTGAGCCCGAAGTGGCCAAACTCATTCAAGGCCTGGAGGTCGCAAAGACACCCGATGAGCGAAAAAAATTTTTAGAAATCATCGCTACCGAAGTTTCCGACTCGGAGCTGAGCGCTACACTTTCTGAATTCTTGATGGGGTCTGATGAGATCGCGGGCGAGGAAGTGGGCGCCAAAAATGCGGGAGACAGAAAAGATGGCATCGCCTTTGAAGGCTTTGCCCAACTTGTGAAAGATCTTGGCCGTCGCCGCAAAGAAAAGAAAGTGGCGCAACTCACCACGCAGGTGAAACTTGCCCAAAAGCTGGGGCAAGAAGACGAAACCATTCGCCTACTAGAAACGCTTACCAAAGCGCGACAAGAAGAGCCGCCGATTTTCTAGGCGGTTATTCCTCTTTTAAATTTTTTAGTACTACCGCAAAGGCCGCTTTTTCAAACGTATTGCCCGAAGCCATTGCCGAAAGCGCCACGCCTACCGAAACTCTGTCGGTGGTTGACACGTTTACTACACCCACTTGGGTCACTTTAATTTCAATATTTTCAGGCACCACCACTTGTTCCTGAAAAGCTTGGGCATCGCCGGTGGTAAAATCGACGTCAATGTCGTGAAAATTTTCTACATTCACCAATCCGTATTGCTTTCGTTCAATTGAAATCTGCTTTTGCTTTTCGACGTGCTTTTTTAGCACGCTCACCAACACCGCGGTCGCCATGTCCTCGGCGGCTTTTCCATCCGCCAATTTATCGGCCCAGCTTTGACCTAAATTGAAGGCCGCCAAGCCCGAAAGTTTTTGAATTCGCGCTGACAGATCGGCGCCGTCTTTAAACTTACTCGCCGTTGCCAATAACCCTTTTTGCAAGCTCAGGTCATCTTGGTGGATCCAGTTACGAACCGCATCGGCCAGCTTAAGCCCATCACGACGTATGGCTTCACGCAAGAACACCCGTTCTTCACTAACCGGATTTAAGAATGGCCAAAAAACTCGTACGGGGTTTTTCTTCCGATCCACCAAATCTTTAAGGTAGGTTTCGCTTTCCCACATTTCACCGGCATCCCACTTAGCTTTGATCTGTTTTGCGGTAAGAAAATTCAGATTATTCCTGGTGAGGCTACCGTTACCTACCGTCCTAAGTCTGGTCGGGCCAATGTTCAGGCGTAACTCTGATTTAAAGCGGTCAAATTCCATCATTTTGGAATCCCAAGGGAGGCCGGCGGTGCACAATTTGATGTGTCTGATTTTGAATAGGGATCGATTGTTGCCAAGATTACGGGCGTGGTAGTCACTTAAAAATGCGGCGGTTTGGTTTACTTGCTCTTCTAAAGTGGAACGATATTCGGCCTCTTCGAGTAACTCGGGCCAAGGATTGCAGCTCTTGTCGCTTGAAAACTCGATGCTGTACTTACTTTCGACCAAACTTTTTACGCTGCTACGAATCAGCGTTTCAGAGAATCCCCAGTCGTCTCCCATCTTCTCAATTAGCAGCCGGTTTAGATCATTTTGGGCGACGCTTTTTTCGCCCAAAGCCTCACCGGACTTTAGGTTTAACTCACCGAAATCAATAGCAGAATGGGCATCAAAATTGAAAAACAAAAGGGCAGCTAGTAGACAAATTTTCATCGAAAGGACCTCGCGATCTGTAATGCAACGTGTAACCGGCGGTGCAATTTGCCAAAGTTGGCAAGATAATAGCAAGGGCAAAGTAAGGTTGTGTTGACTACCCTGCGGTGGTAATGATTGGGGTTTGTCTCTCTTCAACAACAATTTTATTAGCCTCCTGAAAAGGGATGGGACGGGTTTATGTCGTCAACTAAGCTCGAGAAGAAAAAAGAACTCGCGAAGTTAATTGCTCTCGGCAAAGAGAAGGGTTTCCTCACGTATGAGGAGATCAACGATGCTTTGCCTGAAGACGTTACCGACTCGGAAGAACTCGATGAAGTCATGTCTCTGCTCGAAGACAATGACATCGAAATTGTCGAAAACGAGAAACAGCTCAAGGGTAAAAAAGACGAAAAGGCTGCAAGCTCAGACGCTGCACCTGCCGCCGCCCCCGCTGCCTCGGAAGACGACGAAGGTTTGGCACGTGGACTTGATCCCGTCCGTCTTTATTTAAAGAAGATGGGGGCAGTGGCTCTACTTACCCGTGAAGGCGAAATTGAGATCGCCAAACGGATTGAAGAGGGCGAAGCCGAAGTTCTCGACGTGATTTTGAATTCGTCGATGGGTATCAAGGAATTCTTGGCCATCGGTGACAAGATCGAAAAAGGAAAGCTGCGCGCCCGCGACGTTTTGCGTGGCGGCGAGGCACCGGATGAGAATGCCGCACCGGGTGAAGAAGGCGCTGCGGCTCCTGGAGGAACCCCCGTAGCTGCCGCACCTCCCATTGAAGTCGAAGAGGCTGAGCCTGAGGAAAAAGAAGAGGCCAACCAGTTTGCAGGCCTAAACGAAGCCGAATGCCGCGAGAAGATTTTGGACGGCATGAAGCTCGTACGAAACTTCGAAAAGACGGTTCACGCCATGGAGCAGAAGCTCCTCAAAAGCGGACAGAACGCGATTGACCGTAAAAAACTGCGCGAGAAGCTCGCGGTTAACCGCAAAAACATTGTTGATGTGTTTGTTGAAATTAATTTCAACCGTAAAACCATCAACAAGATCGTAGCTAAATTTAAGACCCAGGTTCAGCGTATCGAAGAGGCCGAAAGTGAAGTGGCCTCGTTGCTTCGTAAGCTAAAATGTGACGGCATCGGTGAATTCCGCCGCATGGTCAAAGAGGCCAAGAAAAACAAGAAGTACGAAGAGCAGTTAAAGGCCAAGTTCAATGTTGATTACACCGGGCTGCTTGAGCTCGAGCTTTACGTCGACAACTCACTTAAAAAAATTGATGTGGTTGAACTCGAAGCTAATGTGCGGGCGCGCGAGCTTCAAGACATGTACGAGGCGATTATCGCCGGCGAACGCAAGTCAGAAATTGCGAAAGCCGAGCTGGTAGAAGCCAACCTTCGCTTGGTGGTCTCGATCGCCAAAAAGTATACTAACCGTGGGTTGCAGTTCTTGGATCTCATCCAAGAGGGCAACATTGGTTTGATGAAGGCCGTCGATAAGTTTGAATACCGCCGTGGATACAAGTTTTCGACCTACGCCACGTGGTGGATTCGACAGGCGATCACCCGAGCCATTGCCGATCAGGCGCGCACCATTCGTATTCCAGTGCACATGATCGAAACCATCAACAAGCTGATCCGCACTTCACGCTACCTCGTTCAGGAGCTTGGCCGCGAGCCAACCCCCGAAGAGATCGCGGTGAAGATGGAGATGCCGGTGGATAAGGTTCGCAAGGTCCTCAAAATCGCCAAAGAGCCGATTTCGCTCGAGACGCCAATTGGTGAGGATGAAGATTCGCACCTCGGTGACTTTATCGAAGACAAGGCGATGATTTCGCCCTCTGAAGCGGTGACCAACATCAACCTTTCAGAACAGACTCGCAAGGTGCTATCGACGCTGACCCCTCGTGAAGAGAAGGTGCTTCGTATGCGTTTTGGTATTGGCGAAAGTTCGGACCACACCTTGGAAGAGGTTGGTCAGGACTTTAACGTAACTCGTGAGCGGATTCGTCAGATCGAAGCTAAAGCGTTACGTAAGCTACGTCACCCAAGCCGCAGCAAACGCTTAAAAGCGTTTATTGAAAACTAAACGAGTTTTGGGGCCCATAGCTCAGTTGGTTAGAGCAGCCGGCTCATAACCGGTAGGTCCCTGGTTCAAGTCCAGGTGGGCCCACCACCCCTTGGCGTTGGTATTCTCAAAGGCAGTTAAACAGGTTTGTTCCCGCCATCGATATAGGGAGTGAGCTCGTCGGTTTTCCTATGACTACGCTATAATTGCCGGGTGACCCCTTCCTACGTTCGACAATTCTCCAAAAAGACGAAATGGCTTTTGTTGGCCGGTGCACTGGTGGCGACCATTTATTTCGTTCGCGGTTTTTATCACCTGGCATTCAATCAAGGAGGAGGGGCTAGTGACCTTCGTTATCGTAAGGTTGAGCTTCATTATTTTCTCAATGGCCAAAACCCGTACGAAGTTTTTTTAGCGAACGCTTATCCCTTTTCCCAGAGTCGGTGGAATTTCGAAGGGCGAAACACTTCGGTCAACCCAAGCATCGGGGTAGGGGCTCAAGATTCGCTGCCCGGGTACCCGCCCTGGGCCTTTCCTGTCATCGCAGCCACGCTTTGGCCAGCGTGGCCCGCCGTTCGCTACTACTTCGCTTTTTTAAATCTCTTGGCCCTGGTCGCCATAGGCTGGTCGATACTGCAACTGTATCCAGGACCCCAGAAAGAGCGCGGGTGGCTGGTGATGACGGCCTGCCTAATGACCAGCACCTTCTGCATGACGCTAGGGGTGGGGCAGTTCGGTATTATCGTGATGGCGGGTCTTTTTCTCAGCCTCGTTTTCGAAAGCCGGCCGCGCCCAGCAGTGGCAAGCTACTGGGCTGGCCTTGGGCTGGCGATTGGGTTCATGAAGCCGACGATGGGGCTTCCTTTCGTCATCCCTTTGCTCTTCAAAGGACGCTGGAGGCCAGCTGCCACCGCAGCCGCCTTCGCCGTGGTCTTTTGGACTGTAACCGCGCTGGTTACCAAAACTCCCCCCTTTGTCCTTGTGCAGGAGTGGCTAACGGCGTCTGCTGGTCTGTGGGCTGAAGGCGATGGGCCAATCCACATTGCTGGTTCATGGGGAGTGAGCCAGAACGTCTTTACGGCCATCGTGATCGCGGGAACTACGGCGCTGCTCTGGTGGTTGCGGCACGAGCCATTGGTTGTGCTCTTTGGGTTAGCGAGCGTGGGTGCCCGTTTTTGGACCTACCACCGGTTTTATGACAATATCCTGCTGGTTTTTTTGTTGCTGGCCTACTGCCAAAGGCTTTTCGGCCGAATACCTTCAAAAAGTTTTTGGTGCGGCTTTGCGCTTTTAGCGATTTCTCTCTGGCCTCCGGCCAGCGCCTTCTTTGTGCTTACCAATGAATTTCAGTACTTGGCGTGGGTTACCGCGAGTGCTTGGCTGGTCTATCACTGCCGAGCGTTAAAAGACTGGTAATGGGGCGCGGAGTGATCCATGATGGCGCACTTTTTCCCCATTTGAGGTGTTACTCGTGAGCGAGGTCCAGAAGCAAGTTACGGTACTTTGGAATTTAAAAAATGTTGCCGAGAAGATCGTACGAATTAAGGCCGATCTAGAAAAAGTTCCCCTCGAAATTGAAAAGCTCAAAGAGACTTTGAAGACGGCAACCAAGGTATACGACTCTGAAAAAAACAAGATCGCTTCACTTGAAAAAGTGGTTCGCGAAGCGGAGCGCGACGCCAAAGTTGAAGCCGAATTTTTGGCCAAATCGGAGTCCAAACTCGCCGGCGTGACCAACACCGTTGAGTTCACCGCCGCGTCCAAAGAAAACGAAGACCGCAAAAAAATTAAGGCTAAGAACGAAGAGACAACGCTAAAGGCTCAGACCGATCTGCAGGCCAAACTAGAAAACTTGAAGACCCTCCAACCTGAAGTCGATGCCATTCAGACCAAAACTCAAGCCGAATGCGCTGTATTAGAGACTGACTTAGGCAATTTACAAAATGAACTTAAGACTTTGGAATCCACTCAGGCCGAGGAGTTAAAGGGCCTTGCTCCGAATTTATCGGTAATATTCAAGCGCTTAAGCCTTCGCGGAAAAGGCGCACCCATTGCTCAAGTGGCAGAAGGCATGTGCCTCTCTTGCCATGTACGGGTTCGGCCCCAGCTTTACAATGAAGTGATTGGCCATAAGCAGATCCACCAGTGTTCCCATTGCGGAAAATTGTTAGTAGGCCCCGTTACTGACGGTGAGGCCACAAACCCTATTGAAGAGCTGAGCGCTTAGGGCCCTCAGCTCTCTTCCCCAGGTAGCCCGGTCTAGCGGTGTCATTTAGGCACCAAATCCATGTATTTAAATTTTGCGCTGTGATAATAGTTCGGTCGAATCGTCCCCTACCGGGTGGTGGGTGGAGATTGGCTTCGGGGCTTTGAGTTCTCCTATGGAAGCGAAGGCGCTACGCAATCCATTTAGCGGGAAATATTGGGACCGCTTTGGTGATTTGGTAAGCCGCATTCAGCTTGGCACCCATCACGGTTTGGCCTACGTCCTAGGCACTCTCGTTTTCATTGTCCTGCTTCAGTTTCCATTAGATGGTTTGAATGGCATTTTATTTGACGGACTATCGCGCCTTTTTGCGCCGCGCGCTAACGACCCTCAAATTGCTCTCGTAGGATTTGATGACTCAAGTAGCCTTCGTTATTCGCGCGAACTACGCATCCCCGCGGCCGAAATTGAAGCCCTCTTTTCGTTTTTGGTACAGGCCCAGCCCAAATACATTCTTCTGCTGAGCTCTTTCGGAGCGAGCAATTACAGTCAGTCTGAACTGCAACAATTGTCGCGGGCTTTTGCGAAATTGCCGACCACTCACGTGGGCTACATCGATGACGAAAGTTTGGGTCGTCCACAACCAACGAATTTGGGTCTGTTTGGCCGTTACCTTCCCGGTTTCATCTCACGCGATACTTTTTCTTACGGCGCCGATTCTGTGACGAGGCGAGTAATGGTGCAGGTTGAAGGAATTCCTACGGTTTACGCCAAGATCGCCTGTGAGATTCGCGGGCTGCCGGTAAATGAGCAATGCTGGTCGACGCCGCGCTACGAACGAATCGGCGAATCGGTGCAAACCTATATTAAATGGAAAGCACCGAACGAACCCTATCCCATTTACTCGAGCGCCTTGCTTGCGGAACATAAACTGGACCCCGCGTTATTCAAAAACAAAATTGTTCTTATCGGTTCCACGCTATCATCGCATCGGGTGGTAGATTTTATACTTACTCCCTTTTCCCGCGATCATTTAAGAACCCCGGCGCTTGAAGGAGCCGCGCAAGGTTTGTCTACTTTGATTCATGATGACGGAATAAGAAAAACGCCGCGCGAAGTAAACTGGGCCTTAGCCTTATTCACAACACTACTGTCGGTAACGCTTTCGCTTTTCTTTTCGCCCGGTCGGGCGATGGTGTTAGTCCTAGCCCAAAGTGTTCTGTTGTTAGCCATAGGGTCGGCGCTGCTGTTTGTGCAAGGGTTGTGGATCAACCTAGCCCATCCGATTATTTTAGCGTTTTCCGGCTATTACCTAGTGATCCCCTTTCGACTCGTAGATGAATATCGAAAAAGATGGCATTACCAAGAACAGACCGAGCTGCTGGCTGAACTCGAAAAAATGAAAAGCAATTTCTTATCGCTTGTGTCACACGACTTCAAAACGCCGATTGCGCGCATCCAAGGCAGCGCGGAGTTAATGCTGTCGGATGGAAAGTCACTCAGCGAGAGACAAAACACGTCTCTGCGCGCCATTCTAAAGACCACCGATGAAATGACCGAGTTCGTTGAAGCCTTGCTCGATATCACACGCATCGAAAATAACCGGATGCCTTTGATGATGATGACCAAAGACATCAACTCGGTGGTGCGCGAAATCGTTGAGATAAAAACCGCGTACGCACAAGAAAAAGAGATCGAGATACAGCTGCAGCTTGAGCCGATTTTTGCGTTCAAGTTTGATAGTAAACTTATTCGACGGGTTCTCTCCAACTTGATCGAAAATGCCATCAAATACTCGGGCCCCCGCACGGTGGTTACGATTTCGTCGGAAGAGGCGCACGACAAAGTACGCATCTCGGTGGCTGACCAAGGCGTGGGCATTGCCCCCGAAGATCTACAAAAAGTTTTCATGAAATTTTTCCGTTGTGAAAGCGACAACACCAAGGCGGTAAAAGGCACCGGCCTGGGGCTGTACCTAGCTCAATATTTCATCGAGCTTCACCACGGAACGATCGAATTAAAAAGTGATTTAGGGAGGGGCTCTACGTTTACCGTAGTCCTACCCGTGACTTAAATTTAATTATAAGGAGAACCCATGCATCGACAGATCCTGATTGTGGAAGATGAACCTGAGTTGCGGTCAAACCTCTCGGAAGTTCTTAAAGAGAACGGTTTTATTGTGCGAACCGCAAATGACGGCGTCGAGGCCATTGCGGCACTCACCCAGGCCCGTGCCGACTTAGTTCTGATGGACGTCAATATGCCGCGGATGAGCGGCCTAGAGTGTTTGAAAAAAATTAAGGAGATTGACCCTTCGATTCTTGTCATTTTGATGACCGCCTATTCCAACCTGGAAGATGCAGTAAAGGCCGTTAAAGATGGGGCCTTTAATTATTTGGCGAAGCCGGTAAAACACGCCGCTTTGGTCGAGATGTTGGGTCGCGCGTTGGACGCCCAAGAGATGGTGCAGAACATGGCGTTTTCGGCGCCAGTGGTCCGCATCGAGAACGGCGAATTCGTTGGTGACTCGAATGAGATGAGAAAAATTTTCTCCATCATTCATAAATTGGCGAAAGTAGACACTTCGGTTCTGATTCGCGGCGAGAGTGGCACCGGCAAAGAACTCGTGGCCCGCGCAATCCACTACAACTCAGCCCGCAAAGACCATAAGCTGGTAGCAATTAACTGCAGCTCTATCGCTGAAACGCTTTTCGAAAGCGAACTGTTTGGCCACGAGAAGGGCGCCTTCACCGGAGCAGACCAACGGCAGATCGGTCGTTTTCAATACGCTGACGGTGGCACAATCTTTTTGGACGAGATTGGGGATCTGTCACTTGCCATGCAGGTAAAATTGCTGCGCGTACTCCAGGAGCGCAAATTTACGCCCGTGGGCAGCAATCGCGAAATTGAAATGAATGTGCGTTTGATCGCAGCCACCAACCGTAACTTGGAAGAGGCCATTCAAAAGGGATCCTTCCGCGAAGACCTGTTTTATCGCTTGAATGTAATTCCCATCTTCTTGCCGCCCTTGCGTGATCGCAAAGATGATATCGAACGGTTAGTGCCCCATTTCGTGAACAAGTTTAATCTCATTCACCAAAAGCAAGTGACGGGTGTAGCCCCCATGGCGATGGAAGCGCTTTTGAAGCATCAGTGGCCCGGCAATATTCGCGAACTTGAAAATGTGATCGAACATTCGTTCGTGATTGAAAATACCAACCAGATCACCGTGGCCTCGCTTCCGGGTCATTTACGCCCGGCCCTGAAAGACGGGACGAGGCCGCTTAACCCCGATGAAACGGATTTATCAACCCCGGACACTTTCGACGCAACGCTGACCGAGGAGGCTATTGGGGGAGGCGCGGGACTGGACTATAAGAGCCACAAGGAGCAGTTCGAAAAGGATTTCATCATCAAGGCCCTTAAGACCTTCCGTGGACGGATCAATCAGACGGCTCTGCACGCCAACATTCCCAAGAAAACGCTTCTGCGCAAATTGCAAAAATACAACATTAAGGCGGAAGACTTTCGCGAGTAAGGCCGGATGGACGTCCTCAGTCAGGGAAAACGCCAAAATGGGGACATCTGATATATAATTGGGGGTAGGCGAAACACCTACCCCACATGCTTCAAGCCCGAAAAAACTGGGACGGCATCAGCATCAGCCTGGTCTCCGTTGTGCTCTTTTTATTCGGCACTGGTCTGCTCGTTTTATACAGCGCCACCGGCGTGATGAGCTTTCAGAAGTACCGCAACGAACTTCTTTATACCTATCAACAAGCAATCGCCGGCGTCTTTGGCCTGTCGTTGATGTACTTACTTTCACGTTTTCCAGTCTCTCGGTGGTCGGCCCTCGCCCCTTGGTTGATGTTCGTTGAAATTGTGTTGGTGGCGGCCACCCATTTTTCTCCGCTGGGACACAGTGCCCAAGGCGCTACACGCTGGCTAAAAATCGGTCCGCTAGCTTTTCAACCCAGCGAACTCGCAAAAATTG
Organism: Pseudomonadota bacterium; assembly: GCA_043718025.1. Lineage (GTDB taxonomy): Bacteria > Bdellovibrionota > FAC87 > UBA2466 > UBA2466 > JBGSST01. The sequence goes on along the minus strand of JAYSWN010000092.1, from coordinate 1,744 downwards.
TAGTTAGCCTTTACGTGGCGAGGCTTCTAACCGTACCGCAAACAAAACCGCTCACTTTGGGCCGGGCCTGTTGGCGTTTATTACCACTGGTTATTTTGCTTACGCTCATTTTACGCCAGCCCGACCTGGGCACAACCGCCCTGCTTACCGTAGTTATTCTCTCACTACTGTTCGTTGCGGGCATGCCACTCAGCTACTTCATTGGCTTATTCACGTTAGGTTTGGGGGGGTTCCTACTTTCGATTCTGTCCTCTGATTATCGTCGTCGTAGGTTAATGGCTTTTTTAGATCCGTGGTCGGACCCGCAGGGAGTTGGCTTTCAGACCATTCAATCGTTTCTCTCCTTTCATTCGGGCCGCTGGTTCGGGAGCGGGCTGGGTAACGGCAACGGCAAACTGTTTTTTCTTCCGGAGGTGCACACCGATTTCATTTTTGCTCTAGTTGGCGAAGAGCTCGGTTTTTTGGGGGCGGCCTCGTTATTGGTCACCTACGCGTTTTTGGGGTACCTGCTCTTTAAGATTGCCGTTAAAGCCAAGGACCGTTTTGCCAGCTATTTGGCAATCGGTCTCTCGCTAACCCTATTGCTTCAAGTCGTTATCAACTTGGGCGGAGTGGTTGGACTGGTACCGATGAAGGGATTGCCACTGCCTTTTCTCTCCTGGGGCCGGTCGGCTCTGGTAGTGAATCTCATCACGGTGGGAATTTTATGGGGCATCCATCGGCATTCGACAGTGCGCACCAGCCCTGAGTAGAATCGCAAGACACCATGACCATCCAAACCAAAACGATTGTAATTACCGGCGGCGGCACCGGCGGCCATGTTTTTCCCGCCATTGCCATTGCCGAAGCCTTGCGCAGCAAAAAATTTCGAGTTGTCTACGTGGGAAGCCCCACCGGGATGGAAACAAAACTGGTGCCGGAAAAAGGATTTACCTTTATCACCCTAAAATCGGGGGCCGTAAAAAATCAGGGGCTTCTCAAAACCGCCCTCTCATTGCTGCGCGTTTTTCTTTCCATTTTTGAGGCGATGGCAATCCTGCTCAGAGAAAAGCCGTTGGCCGTGGTGGGCGTGGGGGGATACGTTTCCGTGCCCGTTAGCGTGGCCGCTTTCTTGCTACGCATTCCGCTCTTTCTCCAAGAACAGAATTGCAGCGTAGGCATTGCAAATCGCTTTCTTGGAAAGCTGGCCAAGAAAGTTTTCTTAGGCTTCTCCCAAGCCGAAAAATATTTTTCTGCTGCAAAGTGCATCCCTACCGGCAATCCGCTTCGCACCGTTTTCTACGAACGGCCCGTGGGCCCGGTGAGCCTAGAAAAGATTCATCTGCTGATCATGGGGGGAAGCCAGGGTGCTCGCGCCATCAATCACGCTATGATCACCCTAGTGCCTAAACTTCTCCGCCAGTACCCAGCGCTTACCATCACCCACCAAACCGGCACGAAGGATGAGGTGATGGTTCGCGAGAGTTATGGGAAGAGCGCCCAAGGCAGGGCGACCGTATTTGCCTTTCTGACCGACGTTCGGAGCGAATATGATCGGGCGTCGCTAGTAGTGTGTCGTGCCGGAGCATTAACCGTTTCGGAATTGATGTGGGTAAAACGTCCGGCGGTGTTTGTGCCCTTTCCACGTAGTGGCCAAAATGACCAAGTGGATAACGCCCGCTACCTCGAAAATTTAGGCGCAGCGAGGGTGGTGGAGCAGGGCGATGGGTTTGAGCCTAGGCTGGAAGAGGCTTTACAAGCGTGC
>JAYSWN010000091.1:0-66292 GCA_043718025.1 Pseudomonadota bacterium | reverse complement strand
TGAAGAGGGACGTCGACAAAACCAAGCAGGCCAAAGGTTGCCGCGCCTGCTACGCAGGCAATGACAGGAACGCGGCTCTACATAAGGTTTTGAGACACGCTCTCAGGTTAAGCCCGCCCTGTGCCACGCCCCCGCCTTCCATTAATCGTCACAAAGAATCGGGGTAGGCGTAGTTCAATGAAATTTTTTGAACTCGTCGCCAATGAAGCCAAGAGGCCGAAGCCAGTCCCAACACCATCGCAAACCAGAGTCCGGTGGTGCCCCATTTTAGTTTAAACGTAAGCAAGTAGCTCAGCGGCGCCCCGAGTAACCAAAACGAAATGATGGTGTTTAGGAAAGGCACTCGGGTGTCTTTTAAAGCCCGCAAAATGCCAAGGCACACGGCCTGGAAGCCATCGAAGAGTTGGAATAGCCCGGCAATTTGCAATAGGGAGACGGCCAAAGGCACGAGCAGCGGGTCGCGGGTATAAAGCTTAGCAATAAAAGGGGCGCAGGTGAGAAATAGCATCGCTGTAAGAGATTCATAAAGAACCGTAAGCATCAGCCCCACGTTAGCGGCTCGTTTGAATCCAACGGTGTCCCGCCGTCCCACAAAACTCCCCACGCGAATCGCCACGGCAAAACCAATTCCAATTGGTACCATGAACACAAACGACGTGGCGTTAAGCGCGATTTGGTGCGACGCTAAAGAATGGGTACCAATTAATCCGGCGGCAATGGTCGAGCAGCTAAAAAAGCCGACCTCGGATAGCCAGGAACCTGACATCGGGGCTCCAATGCGCGCGATTTCCCCGATCACCTTTCGATCGAAGGTGTAGCTACCACTCCAGGCAGAATATTTTTTCATCTCGGGCGCCCACTTGGTATAAGCCGCAAGGGCCAAGGTCATTCCCCAGTAGGCGGCCGTGGTTCCGATCGCGGCCCCTTTGGTTCCCAATGCAGGTAGCCCAAATTTTCCGTAGATAAGGGCGTAGGCTAATAATATATGGATGAGAGATCCGAATGCCGCCGTTACTATAGATGGCTTGGTGTTCGACGTGCCTTCGGTAAACTGCCGAAGTGCGATAAAGGTAAGCGCCGCCGGCGCGCCAAATGAAATTATTCTTAGGTATTCGGCCGCAATCGGAATGAGCGCGGCCGGCTGCCCCATCGCCCGAAAAACCACGGGAGAAAATAAATTTCCCGCGATTAAAACGAAGCTCAGCGTCAGCGCCACCAGCCACCCCTGCTTAAAGAGTCGACCGGCTTGCAAGTAGTGCCCGGCACCCGCCGCCCTCGAGATAAGTGGCCCCAATGCCGATAAAAATCCCAGGCAGGTGCAAAGTAAAATAGAGTAGTAGGCGCTTGCCATGCCAATGGCGGCAAGCGGATCTACCCCCAAATGCCCCACCAGGACACTATCCACGACTTGCATCGTGAGATGAAGCAGCTGAGTGCCAACGATGGGCCAAGCTAAGAGGGTGAGCGCTTTAAGCTCTTTCTTGTTTTCAATCCCCAACATTGAATTTTCCAATCCATGAACGGTGGTAAATTAGTAATTTCTGGCCCACGCCTCGCGGGCGTAGTCCTTCTGGCTAATCATTTCCCATTCGCTCCGTTTTAACGGTGGAGAATGGGGTGCGACGTGTTGAACCAGATCACTGGTCATTGTTTCAGAAAAAAAACGTCTCCAAAACTTCGCGGTTTGCGAAGCTCTAAAGAGCAGAAGTGAAATTCTGATCCAGCGCGCTCTACGCGCGGGTCGGTTTCTTACTTCGATAAAAGAAGTAACTGGCCTAGTGGCCAAAGCAGATTGTGACATAAATTCCTCATCGGCGTAGGCCAAGCCTAGGCCAATCAATGGCGCTCAACGACGTTCAAGGCAACATGCCGAACTAACGTGAAAACGCGGATATCATTGCGCAATTAAGCGCGTGCTATTTCTACGGGATTTTCAGTAACAGGTACGGAGAATGCCGGAGATAGCGGGCAGAACGGTTCCGGAAACAACCTTACAAGTTGCTGGGGATACGGTTTGATTTGTCATTCGCTACCTCCTTTCAGGTAAGAAATAAACTTCGGATAAATATATAGCAATAAATCGACGATAACAATAGCGCCGTGATTTTTTTTGTTTTTTATAAAACGGCTGAGTTAGTCTGGGCGCACTTTATGGACGTGGACATTGGTAAACCATCGACGTGGATCCGCTATCGCCCCAGCCTGTGTCAGGACTGCAGCGGAGGTTGTTGCACCTTGCCGGTAGAAGTGAGCGCTAGTGATTTAGTGCGATTGGGTCTGATGTTTGAAGATGAGGCAAAGGGCAGTCTTAAGAAGATTGCGGCGCGGCTCATTAAGGAGCGCGTCGTGCAGAGTTTTCGCGCCGCCAGCGGTCTCTTTACACTTCAGCAGAGCCCCCTTGGGGATTGTGTTTTTCTCGATCGAGAACGGCGCTGCAAAGTTTACGAAACTCGCCCCGACGTTTGCCGAAAATTTCCTACTGAACTCGGACCCCGCCCGAGCTTTTGTCCTTACATCAAAAAGAAGACGCCGAAAAAGAAAACGGGCTGATTCCCAAAGGGAACCAACCCGCTTCCGCTTTCCCCGTAGAAACGGGGAATCCTGTTGTGCCAAATTAAAACGCTTTTAGCGTTTTAACTTAGCGATGGCGCCGGTGATGTCTCCGGTGCCGATTTCGCCGGTGTCGACGGTGGCGCGCGATTTCTCGCGTTACACCGGGTTCACTGGCGGAAAGTGTCGTTGTCTCCCTCGACGAATCAGAAGCAGTGGGTAGCGTCTCAACGGCCATTGTGGTCGTTGAAATTGCTAGGCCCGCAAGCCCCAATAGTAGGAGTTTATTCATGCAGTAACCTCCATGGGCCAAAAGGCACGACTCTACAAAACTTCTTGCGAAATTCTCTAAGGCTGGCCTTCAGCCTGACGACCAAACACAAAGCAAGGCCCGTGCCTCACCGTATTCCGCAAGAGGACAGAAATATTCAAGATTATTAGTGGTCAATTGCTGAGCAGTGGTGCCGCTTTGCGGCATAGCGTTTGATAACGATACTTTGGCGTTAGCTACGTACCGGCGTGACATTTTTTCTTGGCGAAAAGAGTTTAGGAACACGGGGAAAATAACTATTTGGGGTGGGATCATGTTGCGTTGTCTGTTGGGAAGCTTTCTCTTTTGTGCGCTGGTCATGGCCGATAGCCTGGTCATGGCCGATAGCCGAGGATCGGTTGATCTGGTCGATTTTAAGAATTCAATTAAAGAGGATATTGCCGAGACCCACGGGCGTAAAGAGGCCGCGCAGTCCGCCATACTCTTTCGGCAGGCAAGGTTTGAGCGGTTACAGAAACTTCAGTCTTCATCGGCCGTTTCCATTAGCGAGACGCAGCAGGCCGAGGCCGAAAAGTTGGCGGCGGAATCTTTAGCCTTGGTATTGGCGGCCGAAGAGAAAATACAGCAGATTCGCCTCAAAATCATTGAGCACCAAAGCCTGCCCAAAGAGCAGATCGATCCCAAATTACTTGCGGAACTAAATAATTTGAGAGAGGCAACGCGTTGTGAAAAAGCAAAGCACCGACGCAACACGTGGGCGCCATTCGCGGAGTTCTATACTAAGGAAGTGCATCGAAACGAAATCCTTTACAAAAAGAACGCCGTCGCGCTTGAAGACTTACAGCAAGTTATCGCCCGACTTCAAGAAGCTCAGGCTTTAGAGAAGACCTGGAGCGATTTTTTGATTGGCTGTAATTCCTAACCATTTATCGACGAGTTACCCGGCCGGTGTATAATTCCGTCTATGGACTTAAAAAGTTTTCAAGAGGCAAAAAAGCGGATTGATCCCTATGTTCACGAGACACCGCTTCTGTTTTCTCGACAGTTAAGTCAAGTGCTGGGAAAGCCCTACAATGTTTGGCTCAAACTTGAAAGCCAGCAGCTTACCGGCTCGTTTAAAACTCGGCCGGCCTTTAACGGTTTACTGAGCAAGATGGATGAGGCCCGTAAGTTTGGCGTGGTGGCCAGTTCGTCGGGAAATTTTGCCATTGCCGTGGCCTATGCCACTAACGAGTTTTCGGTTCCGGTCAAAGTTGTGATGATGAAGAGCTCTTCACCCCTGAAGAGGGAACTCACTCAACGACTGGGCGGCGAAGTGATTTTGAGCGACGACTCCGGCGAAGCTCGGGCGGCGAAGCTAAAAGAGGTGTTGGACGACACCGGCGGCGTTTGGCTTCATCAGTATGACTCTCTGGAAGCGATCGCCGGCGACGGCACGATTGGCCTGGAGCTGATTCAACAACTTCCCGACGAATTCACGTTACTCGTTCCCGTAAGCGGAGGTGGCTTGGCGGCCGGAGTTTCTACCGCAATCAAAGCCACGCGGCCCCTTTGTCAGATTATTGGTCTGCTTCCGCAAGCCAATCGCTGGATGGGTGACTTTATGACCGGAACTACGATTGCCGATGCGCTGGTGCCGGCCACCCCGGGTGAACAAACTAAGAATTTAGTGCGTCAGCACGTCGACCAGCTTCACATGATCACCGACGAGGAGATCAAAGTGGCATTGCGTTTCTTGGCGGCCGAGCAAAAACTGGTGGTTGAACCAGGGGCGGCGATTACCGTGGCGGCTTTATTGGCGGGCAAAGTTAAGCCCAAACACCATAAGGTGGTCTGTCTCATTAGCGGCGGAAACGTCGCGCTTTCGCGGCTGCACGAGTTGACCGCATAATTTCATTTCAACCGGCATCTAGCGAATCGTTTTGGTAAGCCGGTCCATTTCGCGCTTGTGTTCGCGATCTTTGATGTCGCCGCGTTTGTCGTGGTTCTTTTTGCCCCGGGCCAAGGCCACTTCTATCTTAGCCTTGCCTTTTTTGAAGTACATTTTGGTGGGGATAAGCGAATAGCCTTTTGTCTCCATTCGACCATAAAGTTTTAAGAGTTCCGATTTTTTAAGCAGCAGTTTTCGGGTGCGTAGCGGTTCGTGGTTGGCGCGGTTGCCCATCGTATAGGGAGCAATGTGCGCATTGATTAGCCACATCTCGCCCCCTTTAAAAATAGCGTAGGCGTCTTTCAGGTTCGCTTTGCCGTCTCGCAGCGATTTTACTTCGGTGCCGGTCAGCACCATCCCCGCCTCAAAGCGGTCTTCTAAAAAGTAATTATGCCCGGCTTTGCGGTTGTCGGTAATGACCTTGATTCCGATCGCCGCGGTTTCACTTTTGGCTTTGCCGCTCAAGTTAATTTCTCTTCACTGGTGACCAAGCCCAAGGAGATCACAATCCGAAAAGCCTCCTGCACGTTGATCGCAAGCGGAACCAGCTCTTTTTCTTTGCACAGCAAATAAAAACCCGAGGTGGGATTTGGAGTGCAGGGCACAAAAATATTTACCCAACCATCTTCGGCCTTGAGCTGTAGTTTGGGATCGGGGGAACCGGTACGAAAACCGATGGAATAGATGCCTTCGCGCGGAAAAGGGACCAACACCACGCCTTTAAAACGCTCGTCCTTCTTTTGACCTACGATAGTCTGTAAAAACTTTTTAATTCCGCCGTAAATCCCGCCGACTAACGAAATTTTTTTGATGCCTTGATCCAAAACGTCGACCAGCCAGCGCCCCAAAAAGTTTTGGGCGGCCATACCGGCGATTAGAATTACCCCTAAGGCGATAAGAAAACCGAGCCCCGGAAAATCAAAAGGGAGCAAGGCCGTGGGCAATATTCCCCGCACTGAGTTTTCAACCACTCGAATCACCCAGCGAAAGATGTCGATAGTGGCCAACACCGGAAATACGATTAAAAGTCCGGTGATGAAATAGGTGCGTAAGGCCTTCACTAAACGTGTCCTCGTTTGCTCAAGTCGATGTTGTCAATTAAGCGCGTAGCTTCCACAAAAACCGCCAAAAATAGTCGGGGCGAAGCGATCTCCATGATTTTAGTGTGCGCCGGGCAGGGCACTAGATCTTTGGCCGAAACCACTTCAACGTAGTCTTCCCTGATCGGAACGCCTTGCCAATGGGCGCGCACCTTCTCGAGCAGCTCGCCCACGGTGGTTTCGGGGTGAGAGCTGGCCCACGCCTGCCCTTCTTTAAAGGCCTCGGGAATCAGTCGCGCCAGGAGTCTCCCTTCAGGGGTTAAGTTACGATTACGTGATGACATCGCCAAACCGTCAGCTTCGCGCACGATGGAATGCGGCACAATGGCCAGGGGGAGATTAAAATCGGAGGTCATCTTTTGTAGCACGCGCAGCTGCTGAAAGTCTTTTTCGCCAAAGACCGCGAAATCAGGCTGGGTGACGCTAAATAATTTGAGACAGACCGTGGCCACCCCTTCAAAGTGGCCGGGGCGCGAAGCCCCACACAAATGCTCGGTCACTTTTTCAACTTTTACGCGGCTTGAAAAATCGGGAGCGTAAAACTCTTCGGCGGTCGGAAGAAATAATAAGTCAACGTTGGCTTCCTCAAGCAGCCCCATGTCTTGCTCTAGCGACCGCGGGTACTTGGCTAAGTCTTCTTTAGGGCCAAACTGCAGTGGGTTCACAAAAATGCTGACGATGACTCTTTGTCCATAGTTTTTGGCAAGTTTCACCAGCGATAGATGCCCGTCGTGTAGGGCGCCCATGGTGGGAACAAAAGCAATCTTCTGCTCTTTCTTCCATCTGAGAACGGTTTCTTGGACTACTTGGGGTGAGCTGAGTGTCAGCATAAATCTCTCTGATTAAAAGGAGTGCTCGTTTCCTGGAAAAGTGCCGTCTCTCACTTCTCGCGCGTAACTGGCCATCGCCTCGTCAATTAGCGGTTGAAGGGTAATAAATTTCTTAACGAACTTGGGACAAAAATCGGGGTTCATGCCGAGCAGGTCGTACGAAACTAAAACCTGACCGTCGCAGTTTTTTCCGGCGCCAATGCCAATCGTAGGAATTTTTAATTTTGCGGTGATTTCGGTCGCCAGATCGGCGGGAATGCCCTCGAGCACCACACAATAGGCGCCGGCCCGTTCGATTGCCAAGGCGTCGTTGAGAATAGTTTGCCGGGAACGCTCGGTTTTACCCTGGATCTTGTAACCGCCCATCTGGTGGACACTTTGCGGGGTGAGCCCTAAGTGGCCCATCACCGGAATTCCTTGCGCGACGATGGCGCTAATCGCTTCGGTCATTGCGGCCCCTCCCTCAATCTTCACGGCTTCGGCACGCCCTTCGGCGATGAGTCGGCCCGCGTTTTTCACGGCCGTGCGGGCTCCCAATCCCGCGGTGAGAAAAGGCATGTCGGCCACCAAGTGGGCCCGGGTGCGCCCCCGCGCCACCGCTTTACAGTGATAAATCATTTCGTCGAGAGTTACGGTCAGCGTGTCGCGGTGACCTTGAATGACCATGCCCAAAGAGTCACCCACCAGTAAAATATCGGCGTGGGCGTCGAAGAGACGCGCAAAGGTGGCGTCGTAAGCGGTCACCGCAACCAGCCGTTGCTTGCCTTTGGCCTCGGCCACGGTAAGGGCGGTGCATTTCCTAGCTTTTTCGCTCGTCTGACTGCTCATAAATCTCGGAGAGTTATACCTTAACTCTCCCCCCTCTGCGCAACTTTACAGCGCGACGACAAATCGGGTTTCGACCCGGTAGCGATCCCCTTGAATGGTGTACCCGGGCGCTCCGATGTACTCGAGTTTGGCTTTCTTCACCTCTTGCTTCGCCCACCAGCCGTACTCAAGGGTGAGTTCTGCCCGCACATCGCTTAAACCCACGTTCTTTAGCGAGGTGCCGATGTCGAGCTGCATTCGGTGCAGGTTGCTATCCAAAAAATTTAACGGACCACTAAAGTCACGAATAGGGGTGGGAGAATAGCGATAGCCGATAGCTAGGGAGAAGGGCAGCAAGGTTTGACTACTTAGCGTCAGTTCAGGGTTAAGAGTATTGCCCATGGAGATGGCCGGCACTTCGGTGATTAGGGGTTGGCCCGCGGCATCTTTGGTTTCGGCGGTTAAAAATGCCGGCTGGTAGCGCGACCACACCTCGTAGGTGAGCCCTCCCCGTATTGAAAACTTCGTAAAATGGTGGCGCCAGTACGCTTCCACTTTGTGAGGCTCGAAATAGAGAACACTTCGAAACCAGATGGGCTGCTCAAAAGTTTGTAGATTACCGATGGCAATTTGCCCGATGAAACCTTGAGTGATCTTGGGGGCTACCTCCTGGCGGAAGGAAAAACCGATTTCGTCATCGGCCGTTTCGTAAGAGGTGCCTAACATGGCGGCGCTATTTAACCCGACGTCGGCGGCAAAGCGCCCGGTTGGGTTCACGCCGATCAAAACCGCCTCGGCGGTGCCCGAAGACGAGATAAAAAATTGGGCCCCGGCCCGTAGAAAAAGCGTGGAGGGAACCAAGGCGAATGAGCCAAGCAGGGCGGCCTTGAATTGGGTGTCGGTGGTGGCGTCGCGTAACGCCACAAAGTCATAGGGAGTCGAGGCGCGAAAACTGCGAAGGTTGCCAAAAGGGCCGCTCATGACCATGCCGAAGGTGGCGCGCTTTATGGGGTAGCTAAGGCCGGCCGACCATAACGTGCTGCTGACCGACGGCAACGTTTGATCGCCGGTGGCCGACGTTCCGTTCTGCGTGCGATATAGCGGTCCGTCTACGCGCACGTTGGTCAAAGTAGAAAAGGCGCTGCCCCATTGCATCAGGCTGAAACGGGCTTGAGGTGCGCTGGGCAACAAACGCCCGCCAAAGGTAGAAAAATCGCCCGACCAGACGCCGTATAGCGACCCCGGTAGTAAAAAAATGATTAAAGATATTAAAGTGTTAAGGAATAATCTCAATGGCGCACCGGCACCTTGAGTAACACGTTGCGAAAATTACCGCAATTAAGCTCAAAAGCTTTACGGGCTCAACGCGGCGAACAGTTTTTGAAACTCTTCAAGGGTGAGCGTTTCAGGGCGGCGATTTGGGTCGATGCCGGTGCTAACGTAAGCCGGTTGTAGGGCTTCGTCGGAATAACCTCCGCGCAAGTTGCCGCCCAATTTGCGGCGCGGGCGAGTAAAAGCCAAACGCACAAAAGCGCGGAAGCGTGCCGCGACCTCTTTGGGCACCTGGCGGGGGGTCAACTTTAATGCCTCAGACTGAACGCCGGGCTCAGGGTAAAATGCCCCCTTTGGGAGAATGCCCAGGCTTTCGACTTCGAAATGGTACTGCACGTTCACCGACAAACCAGAATACGCATCGTCGCCGACCTTAGCTTTGATCCGCTCGGCGAACTCTTTTTGAAACGTAAGCACGGCAACTTTTACGGCGGCACCCCAGTCGACGATGCGAAATACGATTGCCGAAGAGATGTGGAACGGAAGGTTCGACAGTATCGCCAGCGGCACCAACTCGGCCGGCAGCTCATCCGGCGAGGTCTTTAAAAAATCGCCTTCGACCAAGGCGAGATCAGGGTAGATCTCGCGCAGTCGTGCCGATAACTTGCGATCGATCTCAAAGACTTGAAGCGGGACCTTGGTCTGTTTTACCAGCAAGTCGGTGAGAGCGCCCAAACCTGGGCCAATTTCCCAGATGGCAGCGGCGCCTGAATTAAGAACCTCCCCGGAGAGCTTTTCGGCCCAATGCGGGGAGGTCAGAAAGTTTTGGCTGAATGACTTAAGGGCATTTGCCCCTAGGGCATCCAGCAGCTTTTTTGGATGGCTCAAATTCTCGCCTTACGCCTTAAGGAAATTCTTTTTTCGCATCGGCACAGACCGAATCGTCCTCTAATCTACGGTATTCGATCCAGCCCACTTCGGTGGCCACGACCGTACCATCTTTTTTGACCTTATCGTTAATCTCATTTTGCACCCAACCGAGTGGAGTAATCTGCAAGGTGGTTCCGCGATTGAGCACATCGTAGTCTTTTCGATTGGTGTCACGCACCGGTTTGGGGGCCCCTTTTGATTGGCAGGCCAGTTGGCCAAATCGTTCGGCGGATTCACAGGTGTAACGAGGCACTCCGGAAGGGCTGATAACCCTCTGCACCCAGTAATTGGCCTTTGGGCTCGTCCACTCTTCGTAGAAGTGGACCATGGTTTCAAATTTACCGGCATCATTTTTATACACACCGTAGTGCTGTGCAATGTGGGCACCTTTGGTGTCATCTTTTACCGTGATCCATTCGTAAACCACCGGCATCGACTTATTGGGAATCTCGTAGTCGTATTTGCCGTTCTCAACGAAACGGTAGGATACCGAAAAACAGCCGGCCAAATTTTTAATAAGCGCCGGAGCTTTGCTTTCGCCATAGGCCAAACCGCTGGCCAAAATCATTGCCAATAAGAGCTTCATTTTTCCCCCATCCGTTAACAACCAATGTGGTCTGATTTAGGTGCGGCGCGCAGAAACTGTCAATCGCGTAGGGTAAATTTTTGAGAAGGTGTTAACAGGTCTTGCCGAACGTAGATCGCACTGTGGTGGCGAATGTTAAACCGTTTGTAACCGAAACTACCGGCGTTCGCCTGTAGCGCTTCGAATTGCTCTTCGGGAAGAAACGGCTGAGTGGGAATGGTTACCAAGATGCCAACGTTGTTTTTTTCTAAAAAAGTGAGCAGCGGTGTTTCGCGCCGCCACGGCGGAAGGCGAACAAAACGGCGATCAAGGTAGGTAGAGTAGCCGCGAAAATCGTCGGCCACGATGATGTCATCCGTGCCCTTTTTTAGGGGCAGTCGATTCAGCGCATGAATCATTCTTAGGTTTGGCTTATCGGGCAGCGGTTCCGTGGACCACGGAGACCAAGCAAAGGGAGTCAGCAGGATTAGCGCCACTACCGCTGCCCACGCCGGTAACGAAGGCATGGGTGCAAAGTGTGGTTGGGGCAGAAGGTACGCCAGCCAGGCGGCCGAAAAGATCCAAAATACGATCGCCGTGGTGGCGAGGGTGTTCCACTCCTGGAAAATTAAAATCTCGCTCACTATCTGCGGCAAAAGTAGCGCGACAAGAATCAAAGGCAGTGGCCAAGCCGGGACTTTGGCCAGGGTGGCTATAAATTCTGGAATCTGTTTTCTACCGGCGATAAGGGAAAGTAGAAGGGCAGCCGCAAGCCAATGGCTCACCGCCGTCAGGCCAACTAAACCGGCTTGAGAAAAGAATTGTAGAGAAAAGATCGCCTTGTAAATTTCCAGGGGAAGGTCGAGCAGGTTAGATAAGAAATAGCGGGCGAAGAGTTTTGGCTGCTGTAAAATCGCTTCAGTCATCGTGGTGGCGAAGGGAAATAAAGTTTTCCACTTTACTGAAAACTGCAATTGCCAGGGGTAGTGTGGCTCAAACCAACTCGACCAACGGCGTACGAATTGCTGGGAGAGCGAAACCAACCAATGATTTCCAATAAAGGGATTGCCGAAATAGATAAGCAACGAAATCGCCGAGGCGAGGGGCAGCATCAGTTCTGCAACGAGAGTAAGCGCCCGCGTTTTTTGCGTGCGCCATTCCCCATAGCCGACGCCGAAAAAGAGAGGAAGCATTAGCGCGAGGCTTAGCGCCATTTCTACGCGAATAAAGACCGCGACCACGACTCCGGTGATGGCCACCGAAAGGGCGAGGCTTCGCTTTTTAAATAGAAAACCAAGCGCACAAAAAAGCAGCGGGATCCACGCCGCGAAGAGAGATACTTTGGTTGCGGTCGCCGTATTGAGCTGGAGCAGGCTTACCATGGCCGCCGCAAACAGCGCGCCGTTTGCCGAGGTGAGCCTGCGCGCGATCGCGTAAGTGGTGAGCCCAATAAAAAACGTAAGCAGGATGAAGTTACCGTAGTGGGCGAAGTATGGAGTGGCGTGCGTATCCCACGCCAAGATCCAGAGTGAATAAAGAGGGGCGAAGTCAGCCTCAAGAGCCATTCCGCGGAGCAGCCAATTGCGGGCCGCCATGCGGTGATACGATTCTTCAAAATGGCCCAAATCGTAGAGTTTAAAGACGCCGTACACTAATTTGCTCATGACGAGCAAAAGAACGACGACAAAACCTAGGTCTTTCTTCATTGCCGAATCTTATCACGAGACCGTTACCATTCTTCGCGCGCCGAGGCAGTGACGTCCCAACCGGCAACGGCAAGTAGGTTGGCTTCGAGCCGCGCGGCGGCAAGGCAGGCCACCATCGCCGCATTGTCGCTGCAATGTTTCGGCGCGGGGAAAAAAGCGTCGGGCAGGCGGGCGCGTAGTCTAGAGTTACAGGCCACTCCGCCGGTAACGACAACCGTGCCGCCAAACTCACGTTGGGCTTTACGCACTTTGTTTACCAGGGCGTCGACAATCGCTTCTTGGGCGGAAGCCAGCAGGTTGCGCTTGACCTCATCCGTCAGTGGCGTCTGTTTCAGAGCCGCCATGGTCACCGCAGTTTTTAATCCCGAAAACGAAAAATTAAACCCCTGAATTTGGGCGCGGGGAAAAGCAAAGGCGCTTCGCGCCGATTCCGGGGCGGCAGCGGCAATTTTGTCGATTTCAGGGCCGGCGGGGTAATCTAAACCAACCGCTTTGCCGATTTTGTCGAAGGCCTCACCGGCGGCATCGTCCAATGTGCCGCCCAGCCATTTAAATTTACCGATCGCTTCGACGATAAACAGTTCGGTGTGCCCCCCGCTCACGACCAAGGCAATCCACGGATAGGCGGGAGGCGCTACTGCGATAGTTTCAGAGAGCAGGGGAGAGAACAGATGGGCTTCAATGTGGCTCACCACAGAAAAGGGTTTTCCTAGGGCAAAGGCCAGAGCTTTGCCGTAGGCCAGGCCGACCGCCAGTGATCCGATTAGGCCGGGCCGGTTGGTTGCCACGACGTAATCGATTTGTCCTAGGGTAAGACCGCTTTCGCCTAAACACTCATTTACCGCCAAGGGCAGGGCACAAAGGTGCTCGCGGCTGGCCACTTCGGGCACGATGCCGCCAAACCGCTGCATCGCTTTGGTGTGCGATAGGGTGCGTTCGGCAAGCAACTTTCCGAGATCGGTGTCGTACAGCGCAGCGCAGGAATCATCGCAGCTGGTTTCAAGGGCAAGTAGGCGCATAGGTGGGCCATCATTAACCCATCCCCGAAAGCCTTTCCACTCCTTTGGCGGCGGTCGGTGTGGAACAAAGAATCAAAATATGACAGACTTTTCAGAACCCGCTTTTTATCGTTCATTACCCTTAAAAAAATGGAGCCCCCAATGATACGGCCCCTCGCCAAGGTTTGCTTATTCGCGCTCGTTTCAGTTGGAGTTTCGTTATCCGCCGCGGTGACATCGGTCTCGCGGAGCGCTGACGACGCGTTGTCCGGGCGCGGCTGGCGTTTTGATTCTGACCAGGGAGTTGGTTTAAACGCTGAGATTAAGGGCGTTAGGTTGGTGACCGCGGCCGCAACCCCGGAAGCCATTCAAAAGGCGGTGATTACGCAGCTGTTCTTCATCGCCGGTGCCTTAAATGAAAAAAAAAGTGGTGCTGAGTTGGGCCACGCTTCAATCAAAATTCAAAGCATCACCGCCGTTGCCGAAACAAAATTAAACGAAGTGCTTTACGACGTGAATGTGCTGGTGGGCTGGCACAAGTCATTTGCCATTCCCCAAGGCCTGAGAATGGCGGTGCCCGCTAGCAGTGATGATTCGGGGTTAAATGAGTTTTACGAAACGTTTCACAAAAACTGTAGCGAAGATGCCGGGGACACCGATCTCAGCCCGGAGTCGTTCTACTACTACTACCGCCCCGAGCAACCAAGCTGCCCACTTTATAGCACCCACGCCAGCCCCAATGTGGTTTCGTACCTAACGATGAAACTTAGCCCTTCGCCTTTACAAACCGAGGGCAAATTTCCGGAGTACGCCAAAGTGCATGAGGACAGGCGCGTGGTCGCCACGATGATCTTTGGCACTAATATAGAGAAGGCGACGGCAAACTCCGATGCCGGAATTGCGGCTTACAATCAGACCTACTCGGCGCTGCGGAAGGTGTTTGGGCTACCCGACTATCAAAGCGTATCGCTGGCCGCCAAAAAGCTACCGGGAAAGCGCCATCCCGACGTCGAAATGCATTGGGCCCTTGATGGTGGTGAAGAGCTCGATGTGAATCTATTGCTGATCGATAAGTACGGCCTAATCGAGCCCGAAGAAGCTTTTGCTCAGCGGTATAACGAGCGTACAAAAAACGCAGATTACGTCGCCTATAGTGGCCACTCAGGATTTGGCGAAAACATTCGTGCTCTGGCTAAATTGGGCAATTTTCAAAAAGGGCAGTACCAAATTTTTAACGTGAACGGTTGCGACACCTTTTTTTACGTCGACGACGCGCTAAGGGCCGCCCACGAAGCGGTAAATCCAGGCTCTAAACCGTACGAATATTTTGACGTCATTACCAACTCCATGCCATCGCCTTTCGCCGGTATGGCGATGGTAGGGGTGAATATGGTGCGGGCGCTGGTGGAACGCAAAGAGACCTATCGCCAGATCATGGCAAAATTTCCGGCCAGGCAACACGCTATTGTGATGGGCGAAGAGGACAACGTCTGGAAACCATAACGGCGCTTTACAAGCGGCGCGGTTGGACTATTTTATCGTCTCCAAATTACAAGGAGACTCAATGAAACTCATCACCATCTCGCTCTTCACCCTGTTCACCGTCGTTGGCATGGCCGCCACCAAAACGTATCAAGTCACCGGGCCGGTGCTTGACGTAAAAGACAACGTCATCACCATTCAAAAAGGAAAAGATCGTTGGGAATTGGCGCGGGATGCTAGCACTAAAGTGAGCGGAGAACTTAAGGTGGGCGAAAAAGCGACCATCACCTACACAATGACGGCCGCCGACGTTGAGATTAAAGCCGCAAAAAAAGCCAAAAAATAGTGGTTGTGCGCAAGCATTGAAATAGGCCGTTTCCCCAGAATAGGGGATCGGCCTTTTCTTTTATTAATTTAGATAATCGAAGTGGCTACTTGTTCTTTGACCAAGGGATGAGGTAACCATTTCGTTCATTGACACTGGGAATGGTTGGGAGTGCGTTTGTCTTTCCATATTGTCTTGATTGCGTTTTTGATCTCGGCTGCGCCAAGCTTCGCGGGTAGGTTTGACACCCGTTCGCCCGACACCCTCTTTGAGGATTGCGTAGGCAAGCTCATTCGAACGGCGGTTAAGCAGGCTCACCGTGTCGAGGCGCTGTTTTTTGGCTCTGACCAGGCGGACGAACGGCGGATCGCGCGACTGGATTTGTATCCTCGTCGAAGGCTAGAAAGATCCGATCAGATTTCGAAGTTTTTAGAAACGCATCCGGTTTATATTTCGGTAACTACCACCCCTAGCCGTATCGGCAGCCTCGCCAAAGTATTGTTGAGTTTAGACACCGCCCACGTGGCCGAAGTTTTAGTGATTCTGCCGGATCGTTTTGGTCGGGATGGAAGCCGCTATGACGTGCCAAAAGAACTTCTAAAAGTTCCCAAAGTACGCGTATTAAGAACGAAGTATGACTTGGGTCCGGCCACAAAATTGCTGCCGGCGGCGCTTTGGCTTTCAGGACGCAGGGATGAACCGCTGCTCATTACTATTGACGACGATAACATCTACCCCGCCGGAATGGTGAATGAACTCATTGCCGCGAGCGCGCAAAACCCCAACTCTGCGATTGGCGGTGCGGGCGGGCCATTGGGACTGTGGAATCTAAAAGGGATAAAGAGCGAAGCGGCACGGGACTATTTTTGGTCCGATGACATTGCCCTCAGAAGAGTTGATGTTTTGGAAGGTTTTGCGGCGGTCGCCTATCCGGTCAAAATGATTCCAATTAAAACTATTTTGGATTGGGTGGGCCTAAGCGATGATTGCCGTAACTCTGACGATCTCTTGATCTCGATGGCCTTGCGGGCAACCGGGGTGGCTCGGTTCCAAATGCGCAGCAGGTTCTACAGTCGTGATTACCTTTATCCTCTGGCGATAGGGTTTGGTGAGGATGCTTTGCACCGCGGAGCCGGAATCGTGGGCCCGGTCGGGGGAGGGGGGTTGGTGAATTCTAATCAATCCAAATACCAACGCGCATTTGCCAGTCTCATAGAGGCAGGCGGGCTTAAATAGGATTAATGATACGTGGCGCGGAGGCTACCAAAGTTATCGTCTTCGGGCGGATTTGAAATCGGGCCCCGTTGGCCAGTGTCGTTCTGTTTTACGCGTAAGGTGCGCATCAAAGCATCCATACCGATGAATTTTACCGAGTAGCCAACGCGGCGGCGCCCATTGTTGGGGCCCCACGAACTGTGAATTAACTCTTTATCGGCCCAGCCGAAGGCCTTCGGGTTGTTTTCTAGCGGGGCGATATCGGACGGCAAACCCACTTTATAGGACCCCTCGCTGGCGCTGGCGTATCCGCTATAAGCGCCACCGGAGGCGGCCGCGCCCACGACTTCAACCGGCACCTTTTCGCGGCCTGCGGCCTCACCATTTTCTGGATACGAGGCCGCCGCAATATTCGGTTCTAGATAATCATCGGTACGGTCTTGGTCGGGGAAAATCGGGTACATCAGGGCGTCGAAAATGGTTGGGGCGCGAATGATTCGTAGTGCCGTTTCAAGTCCACCGCCTTTTCCCACGTCGGGCCAACCGGTGTTTTGATTGCCGTCGGGGCGCGAGGCCGCGTTTAGCGGATGAAAGGAGTCGAGCAGCGCCATCACTTTTGTATTCATGATTCCTAACTGATCGCCGGGGCGGAAACTAAAATTGATCAGGCGACTGTTGTTGCCGGGCCGGTTTTGCAACGGCACCAATTGGTCGGCTGAAACGCTGGGGCCGATGCGGCTGCCGAACGGTTTGGCGGCCGAGGTGGCCACCAGCTCGGGAAAACTGTTTCCCCAGGCCTGGGGCATGAAAAAGAGTACGGGTTTGGATTTTAAACGAACCGCATAGTAGGTGATGATCGATTGCTCTTTGGTTACCAGCGGCACGAAGTCTTCGAAGTCGATAAAACTGGGGCGCCCCACGCAACCACTACCCACCACGTTGAAGTTGATGAAAAAAAGACTAGCCCGCATTGGCTGGGGAGTAAGCTGAATGTAGGGCTTGTCGCCACGCGGTTTCAACACTTCGAATTCAGTTGAGGTGTTGGCGAGGGCAAGATTATTCATCGCCGAGCGGAAGGCTACCGTTCTGATCGGACTGTCTGCATTTCCCCCCTCATTCATCCACTGTTCCATCTCTTTCATTTTTTTGACGTGGAATTGGCTGCGCGCCGTATAGGTGGCAATTAAGTGCTCGGCCAAAATGCGGTTGTCATTGGCGGCGGCCTTACACTCTTGATCGGCCGCTTCGGAAATTTTGCGAATCTGCGCGGCAATGGCTTGGGCAAAGGGGTCGAAGGCGGCGATAACCGGCGGAACGATAATCGGCGGGAGGCCGCCGGTGCTGGGTGAAGCATTACGACAAAGGTTGGTGTCGTTGGCGTAGCGAAGGCCCGAGATGGCTTTGTAACCGTGGGCCTGCTGACAAATAAATGGCTCGGTGTTTTGCGCCTGATCGCCGCCATCGATAAAAGCTTTGCCGCGCGGAAAGTTTCGGTTGTGGCGAAGGTGAGTGACCTGCACGCGCATCGCAAACTCTTTTAAATCTTGGCGGAGGCGGTAATTCATTTGCCCAATTCGGTTCAGCGCGCGGGCTTGCATGGCGGCCCCCGCGTAGGCCGCTTCGTCGGCGGCGATTTGCAAATTCATTTTCGTGTTAATCAGGTGGGCGATGTCGACGACGAACGCAAAGAGAATGAACATGAAAGTGAAAATGAGGGCAAAGAGAATGGCCACTTGCCCTTTTTGATGACGCCGCGATCGCAAAGCGGACCCCCGTAACGAACTTAAAACCCCGAACCCATTCTCCTATTATACGCCGCATCAAAACCGAGGTGGTAGCCATTTTTTAAAGGCTATCCTACTGAAATGAAAAGATTATTCATGGTTCTTGGCGGGCATTGTGAATTTCCGGCCACAGTCCTGAAAAACCGCACTTTTAAGGGCTCATCCC
The DNA here is from genome assembly GCA_043718025.1 of Pseudomonadota bacterium. GTDB lineage: Bacteria > Bdellovibrionota > FAC87 > UBA2466 > UBA2466 > JBGSST01. The sequence continues at coordinate 48,361 of JAYSWN010000091.1, read as the reverse complement.
CACTTCGAAACCTGCCGAAAGGAGAATTAAGGGTGAACCCCTTTTAAGGAGCTTACATGCTTAAGCGCGCCGGTCGCATGATGAACGGGATAACGGGTGTAGTGGTGGGAGTGGGACTAACCCTCGGAATAGGGCAGTTTCAAACCGTAAATGCCGCCCCCAACTACGAGTACCTCGATCTTTTTACGAAGGTGCTCCACTTCGTTCAGAACAACTACGTTGAAGAGGTGGATACCAAAAAGCTTATCGAAGGCGCGATTAAGGGAATGCTCGCCACCTTAGATCCGCACACGGTTTACCTTCCGGCCGAACAGTTTCGCGAAATGCAGGTGGACACTTCGGGCAAGTTCGGTGGTTTGGGCATCGAAATCACCATTACCGATGGTTACCTTACCGTAGTCACTCCGATCGAAGACACTCCGGCCTTCTTTGCCGGCGTTGAGCCCGGCGACAAAATTTTGATCATCGAAGATAAAAACAAAAAAATGAAAAAAGAGACCAAGGGCATGACCTTGATCGACGCCGTAAACTCTATGCGTGGCGAAAAAGGCTCAAAAGTTACGGTACACGTTGCCCGCAAGAGCTCCGAAAAGCTGATACCCATTGAGATGACCCGCGACATTATTAAGGTGGTCAGCATTAAGGGCGGCATGATTGAACCCGATTACGCTTGGTTGCGTATTACCAATTTTCAGAGCACCACGAGCCGCGACCTCAGAAAAAAGATTGAGCAACTCACGCATCAGAACGGTAAGCCCTTGCAAGGCATGGTGCTTGACCTGCGCAGTAACCCAGGCGGGCTGCTAGAAGAAGCGGTTTCGGTTTCGGGGCTTTTCCTCGATAAGTTACCGGTGGTGTCGACGGTAGGCCGCAATAAAGCAAAAAAAGAGATTGAATACGCCCGTGGTGACCGACCGTACAAAGATCAGAAGATGGTGGTGCTCGTAAACGAAGCGTCGGCCAGTGCGAGCGAAATTGTGGCCGGGGCTTTACAAGATCATAAGCGTGCTTTGGTGGTCGGAAAGCAGACTTTCGGCAAAGGATCAGTGCAGACCGTTATTGATCTTGAAAACAAATCGGGCCTGAAGCTGACCGTGGCTCGCTATTTCACCCCGAATGGCCGCTCCATTCAATCCAAAGGCATTACGCCCGACATCGAAGTGGATCGTCTGGACGTTGCTATCATCGAAAAGGCCCGCAAGGGCAAAGCTTTAAAAGAGGCTGACCTCGATGGCCACATTCTCGGCGAGAACGAGAAAAAGAATGGCAAAGACGATGATGATGATGACAAGGTGACCAAAGGTGACGAAAAAGTTGTGGCCAAGGAAGACAAACGCCCGGTCAAAGAAAAAGACGGCAAAAAGCTTCGCATGGACGATCCCAAAGAGATGATGAAGACCGACTATCAGTTGTCGCAAGCGTTGAGCTATCTCAAAGCTTGGAACATCTTTGATATTGCCACCGCAAAAAACGGTGCCAAGAGCGCCGTCGCGCCAAAGTGATGTTTTTCTAAAGCGAAATATCCATTCCCATTACTACCCTTATCGGCTCTCCGAAGGGGCCTATCCCGTGGTATGCGCCTAGACGAAGTTGCGCGGGTAGGTAGTACGAAAAAGTCCAATCGGTGAGAATTTCGGCACCTACGCTGGAAAAGAATCGATTGGCGACCTCGCGCGAACGTTCCTTTACCGAGGTGGTGTCGGCGATGAGTCGCCCGTGAATATTCTTTAAAAAGACCGGTTTTAATCCCAACCCACGCTCTACCCGCCAAAGTGGAAAGCGATACTCTAATGAGGCATTGAGGATCTGACTCGACGTAAAGGTTGCGTAGGCAAACCCTCGGTTCTGGTAGTAGGTTCGCGCTTGAGAAAAGAGGATCTCGCCGCCACTTTGAAAATACGAATTGGTCGGCGTGGTGCCGTACGTGCTGCCACCTTTGATGGTGAGGGCCCAAATGTGACTATCCCACCACGGCGCCGCTAGAAATGTTTTTATTTCTGCGATGAGCCGGTAGTAATTGTCGGAACTTCCCACCTGCTTAAAGAATTGTTGATGGACAATCGAAAGCGTGGTGCCCGATTGCGGTGACACAGATTGGGGGCGGGTTTCGTAACCGAAATCATAGCTCAGACCTACTCCAAACCCCATCGATTGATTTGCGGCATAGCCGCCGAACTGCTCGACTCGTTGGGCAATGGCACTTAGTGTCCAGCGAATGGGAATGCCAAGAATAGGAACGAGGCTCGAAAGGGCGAGCGAACCTCCCCAAATGGTCTGGAAGGCAGCTCCGGTGCTAAGAATAAGGTAGTTGGGATTATAGAAAAGGTTGGTCTGCAGCTGCGTCGTCTTTAAAAAACGGTAACGGTAATTCAATCCGATAAAAGGTTGCCCCTGCGCGCCGCGGTGATCGTAACCGCCGATGATGTCGTAGTAGTGAGTTTGCGACAGATCAAAACCGGGCACCCAGATGAGAAATTGAATGCCATCGGGTACGAAGAGAAACGAGGGGATCCACGTTCGGGGAAGTAGCGTCGACCACGGCGTATAGCGACGGGGGATGCTTAGCTCCACTTCGTTGTCGACGGCCGAGGTCATTGCCTTCGCCGCGGCCGCGGGAGTTCGCTTGGCCGGCAGTTCTTGAAGCGCTACCTTCTTTTTCTTTTCGTTCGCCTTCTCTTTTCCTTTTTTTTCGCGCCCCTTTTTGGTTTTGGATTTATCGATGAGCTTTTCGGTGGCGAGAGGATCAGGGCTATAAAGGGTTCGGGGTTTTGCCAGCGGCACCACTTTTGCTAAATCATAGCCGCCGTGCCGGTATACGGTGGCCAAAAAATCTTTTTGCTGAAAAACAAACGAGTTAGTCCCGCTGAGTAGTGCCGCCACTTTTTCGATGCTCTGGGTTTTGGGATCCCAACGCATAATCTCGTTGCGGCCGTTAAGGTCTCCAATGAAGTAGAGTTGACCCTCTTTACGGCGCAGTTGAAAGAGATGGGCCTTGGTTTTAAAAGCCAATTGGGGAGATCTTTTTGGCTGCCAAAAGTACGCCTCGGTGTCGGCGCCATTGCGCACGAAAATCCACGGAGTGTTTCCCCCTAGCAGTGCAGTGACGCGTGACCCCTCTGGAATTCGCCAAAAGCGGTGTATCTGAACGCGTGGAAGCACCATTTTTTTTGGCCCATCGACCAGCGAGAAATCAAATACGGAGCCTTCGCCGCCCAGTTCGCGGTAAGCGAGTAGATGGTTAAGATCCTCGTTACAGCCAAGTAGGTGGATGTGATTTAGGTTAGACCACTCTGAGCCGTCGGAGGAGATAGAAACCGTTTCATCGCGATCGGGCTGCCACACGTCGACGTAATTGGTAGAGTAGTGATCTTTGCTGCGGTTTTCGACCGAGATTATCCATGGTTCGCCTTCGCGAAGGCCGGCGCAAATCCCTTCGGTTCGTGAAGAACCAAGGTTTTTGCGGCGAACCCGCTTTTTTTTAGCAACATCAAAAACCTCGAGGTAGCCCCCCTCTTTCGGGCTGGCGCTGCGGTAAACCACTACCTCTTTGTCTGGCTCGAGGTAAGGAACCTTAGCGAGATCCCACTTACTGAAGCGCGTATCGGTGAGGAACTCAATTTCGCTTAACCCCTCCCGTTTAATGTCGGCGATCTCTTTTTTAGCTTCAATCTCAGTTCGCGCAAAAATGTTTTTCCAAGCGGTGGGGTAATCAAAGCCGTAAATCTTCTCTAGGGGACCATTGACGAAATAGGGCCAGTTTTTGCTGTAATCATCCACCAATTCATAAATGCCCTTGGTTCCTTTTTTTCGAAAAAGTTCTTCATACAGCGTGTAGCCGAAGAAGTAGGCCGACGTGCCGCCGGGCCAGCGGCTGGTGGATCCATCGAATAGATCGAGCGGTGCGAACTGGTCGCCCCATTTCTTTTCTTCGACCGCCATGCGCCGGTACATGGGGAACTCGGTTCCCCGGCCGCGGCCGCGGGTGGTGAACTGGGTTTCGTAAAACGTGGCCAGCCCTTCATGAAAATGGGTGGGCTGAAGGCCGTTGGGCAATATGATCGGCCCAAAGATCGCCCGTAACAAGCTCCACGCCCCTTTTGAAGGGTACAAGTGAAGGGTGTGCACGTACTCGTGCAAGACGATGGAGAACAGCCAGTCATCTAATGCCGCCAGGGTTCCACTGGGTTCCGGCGGCGCGGCAAAGATCACGATATGGGGGTAGGGAAGGTCAACCGAGTAGCCGTTGGTAGAGTCGTTAAAGTCTGCCAAGACAATGTAGGTAAGCTCGGGCCCCTGGGGAAACAATGGCGCCAGAATTTTGTGGGCCCTTTCGGCATTCTTTAAAGTGCGCAGCGCAAAGTCGTCATAACCGCGGCGGTAGATGATTTCAAAGTGATTGGTTCGCCGCGTTATCCAATTCACATCAGACGGAAAAGTGATGTAGAGCGGTTCGGCGACTAGCCAACCGCAGCAGAAAAGCATCAAGAGGGCGGTTTTCATGCCGAGGTGCATAATTCGAAATAGGATACCATGTGCTTAAGCTTCGGTAACCAGAGTTGAATTTAGAAAAAAAAGGTGTTTTCATAGCGCTTTCGCCAGAGTTTAACCAAGGAGATTTGCATGTACGTTATTCGGCACCTTCGCGCATCAGTGATCGCGGTCGCTGCGTTGACTTTAATTGTGGGCCTGTCCGCTTGTAGCAAAAAAGATGTGAAAGAAGATGAACCGGTATTTTCGTCTACGGGCGGAGATGGGCTTCCTGCGGAAAGTGCGGGCACGGCTGGCGCAGGCGAGGCCGGTGGTGCCTCTTCATCAGAACTTGAAACGGTGCTGTTTGCTTTCGATAGTTTCAAGTTAGGCAACGAGGCAAAGACCATTTTGAAGAAAAGTGCAAAATGGATGAAAGACGGCGCCTCTTCTTCGGTGCAAATTGAAGGGCATTGCGATGAGCGCGGCACTACCGAGTATAACTTGGCCTTGGGCGAACGTCGCGCCAATGCGGCAAAAGAGTATTTGGTGCGCCTTGGAGTTGATGCCAGCCGCCTTTCAGTAATCAGCTACGGCAAAGAGCGCCCTCAAGATCCGGGTCATGATGAATCAGCGTGGGGCCGAAACCGCCGCGCTTCGTTTGTCGTGCTCTCGAAATAAGTTGTGAAACCACGGTTTGATTATTTTGCAATGGCGGCCGCGATATTCGTGGCCGCCATTTTCGTTGGCTGTAGTTCAAAGCCGGTTGATGAAATGATTTTGGCCGATGTGGCGGTGAAGTCAGCGCAGAAGGCAAAGGCCGACGCCATTGCCGTTGATGCCTATCGAAAGGCAGAAAATTTTTACCTCCGCGCCAAACGTGATTATGCCGACGGATATTTCGACTCGGCGCGAAAACACGCCACGGATGCGCGGCTTTTAGCGGAACAGGCCGAATACAAGGCTTTGCGGAAGCAGAGTGCAGCAAAGCCAAAGCCCGAGGCTGACACGTTGTCAGAACCCGAAACGTCGAAGTAGACCCTTATGCAAACCTTGTTCACCACGCTGCTGGCCATCTTCTTTTTCTTAGTGCTTCCGGGTTGTAAAACTCGTAGCGAAGTACGGCGCGAGCAAGAGCTTGAGAAGATCAAACAAGAAGTGACCACCCAAAAGGGGCAACGGGCTGATGTCGAACAGACGGTAGACGAATTGCGAACCGAGGTGGCCCGCTTGTCCACGATTATTGATGAGCAAAGCTCTCAACTTCGCGGCCATCATGACGAGCTTAAGAAAGAGGTAGGCACCCTCGCCACCCGAGTTCAAGCGATCGAACAACGTGCGGTAGAAGAAGAGATGTCTCAACGCAAACAGGTTGAAGATCAACGCAAGCAGAGTGAAGAGCGCAGTCGCGCTGGTTTTGACACCGGTAAAGCGCTCTATGACAGCGAAAAATTCGAGGAGTCGGCCGAGGTTTTTCGAGCGGTGATGAAAAGTAAGCCAAAAACGGAAGAGGCTCGCCGGTCTTTATTCTACTTGGGCGAGAGTCTATTTAATGGCAAAGAGTTTGCCTCTTCCACTCTGGCCTTTTCTGACTACATCAAGTCCTATCCAAAAGATTCATTAGTGCCGACCGCCATTTTGCGGCAGGGCCAGGCCTTTAGAGCTTCGGGTAAGAACAAAGAGGCGAAATTATTTTTCCAAGAAGTGTTGGAGCGGTTTCCTAAAGGAGCGGCGGCCACCAAAGCCCGGGCCGAGCTTAAGAAGCTTAAATAAACTAAGTAAGCCGCTCTTGGCGCATCAATTGCCGCCCGCCCGCTAAAGCCATGGTTAAAAAAATCACAAGACTGACCAATGTCCATGGAGTTGGCTTTGCATCGCTATGCACGGCTAAGCAGGTGCCCGGGGTACCCAGTAGACAGGCGGTTGAACTTATCGGGCCCGGAATGCGGTTGCCGGCGCCAGAATACCCCTCCTTCACTCCTTCTAAATCGTTCACGTGAAGATTAGTTTTATTGAACTCGTTGGGAGCGGCGAAGGCGTACATGGTAGATTCGTTGTCTTCGGGAGAGATCTCGTGTCCCAAACCTAAAACATGACCGACTTCATGCGTGATTATGTTCTGCACGTCATGGGTACTAGGTTGATTTGTGGTAGAAAAGCGGTAGGTCTGGCCGTTAATGAGTATATCGGAATCTAAAATCATGCCCGTGCGCGGAGAACTCCCCGAAATGTAATAGTTACGGGTTACCGCGATGGCGAGGGGATCTAAATCCCATCCGCGGCTTACGAAGACGATTTGGTTTAGCCCGTCATTTGCGCTCGTAGTGCTATTGGTACACCCCATGGGCAGAAACTCAAAATTCGTACCCTCCACACTGCGCCAAGTGTTCAAACTCTTGTCTATGGCGACCACGTAATCGGGAAAATTTCGAAAGGAAGGCGCCGAAAAGTAGTACGGGATGGGAAAGTAGGCCGTATCCCAGAAAATAAAAGGGCCGTTACCGTCGCCGTTGGATCCGTCGGTGCGGTTGCGAGTGTAAGAACGCGATGCCGAAGCGCCGCCCAACGGAGCAAACCCATTTTCAAAGCCAACGATCGAATAGCCGTCGCTCGAAGGGGTAAGAAAAGCGCGATAACGTTTTCCAGCCACCGGCCTTGGGTAGCCGGTAAGATAGACGCCAACTTCTCCAAGCTCGCCCCCAATTCCCTCGATTGTCACCGTGTGGTCACCGGCGTAAGTACCCGTGCGCTGGTCACGAATAACGTTTAATAGTTTTGCTTGGGCTTTGAATTTAATTCCGTAGACGGGATCTTTTTTCTTTTCTACGTTCAGTACTTCAACGTCAGCAACTAAGGGGGCCTTTGCCAACGCCGCCTTGACAGCTTGCTTTTCGTAAGTAAGCGCCGAAGCATAAAAGGGGCACGAGAAAAAAGTAGCGCAAATGACAAAAATTACGGGGTTTTGACTACGCATGACGTGGGTTTCAGTTTAACATGAACCGCATTTCCAAACGAATGGGCCTTAGCGAATTCTGAAGCGGTGTTTGGGTACTAGCCAAGGGTGGGTGTGGGTGGAACGTCAAAAAAAGAAAGAAGTGCTAAAACAGAAGCGCGAAACGCCTCACGTTGCTCGCCGCGTTTATCACCTGGTGATGGGGCTGGCGTGTTTTTCTCTTTACGCCTGGCTGATCGACCGGCAGCAGGCCATTGCGTTACTTGTCTACCTTGGTACCCCGTTCGTTTTGCTCGATTATCTGCGCTTAAAAATTCCGGCCTTAAATGCGGCCACGCTAAAAATTTTTGGAACACTCATGCGCCGCGAAGAGCTATTGCGTCTTTCGGCGAATAGTTACTACGTTGTTGCGTTAGTCATTCTAGTGGTGGGCTTTCCCAAGCCGATTGCGCTGCTAGGAATCTTGTACTTAGCCGCGGGCGATCCGGTGGCGGCAATCATTGGTTCAAACTTTGGCCGACACCCGCTTTTTATGGGCAAAAGCTGGGAAGGTACGCTGGCCAATTTTGCCGTATGCGGCGTTGGAACTTTTTTGTTTGCGCAGTTCTTTTTGGGTCTGGAGATGGCGACCTCGCTGCCTTTCGCCCTGGTGGGCGGTGCGATTAGTGCTGTCGCCGAAGTATTGCCCATTCCCCTGAACGACAATCTCTACTTTCCGGTTTTGTCGGCGGTGATGCTCACCGGTGCCAACCGTCTATTTCATTTTTTTTGAAAGTTTGTTGATTCGGTATCCGGGAATTTAAACCCGGGCCAATCGCATTGATTTAGCCCGGGTTGCCAAATTTTTTATTCGTTGTGCAGATCAAGGGCACCGGCCCGTTGGCACGCACTAACTAATTGGTTTTTAGTGCTCGGGCTAGAGTCTAAACCTTCGAAGAAGGTGAACATCGCCGCCGATGTGCGTTCGATGTCGCTTGGGCTGCCGTCTTTTAGTTCGAGAAGCAACGACCAGATGCCATGTTTCCAGTAGATATAGTCTTCGAAAGCGCCGTCTACCGGATAAACCACGTCGGTTGAGGTGCCGTAGCGGTAGCCATTCTGCTCGGCTGCCTTTCGGGTCAGTTTTTCATACGCGTTGTGATCTAGCGTTTGAGAATTGGCGACATTGACGCCCCAAGGATAGGTGAGGGCGCCGACATAACCGTGGACGGTGAGGCCACCCACGTAAACACGTGATCCCAAATGTTCAATCATCGCGCGCACACTTTTTAGTTTGCCGCCTGCAGCGTTAAAACAGGGACCCGGGTAATCACGATTTGGGTCGCGCCCTTTTTCTTGACGATTCGCCGCGTTGTAACCGGGTACATTTAAAACCGGAATGATGACGTACTCTTTGTCGTCGTAGTTGTCGCGAAATAGAGCCTGTGAACTGTACTTGACCAGCAACTGCTCTAAGTAGTGCATGGTGAATTCAGGGGCCGCCAATTCATTGCCGTGATGCATGCCTACGACTACGTGCGCAATTTTGTTGGGGTCGGCGACCGTGGGGGTGAGGCTGACGCGCATGGCGTATAACGGAACGTTGTCGTCATTATTTCCAATGGAAAAGAGGTGGGTGATCAAAGGGTACTTTCCTTTGAGCACGTTCATGCGATCCACAATCGTTTGGTAACGCTCGGCAGCAAAAGAGTTTGTCGTCGACAAAAATGCGATGACAAGCAGCAGACTTAGTTTGGTTCTTTTCATTAAAGGTCTCCAATTTTGCTAATACTAACTGATAGGGTCGGAGAACCCCTAAAGCGATGGCGGGATGAACAGACGAAATGTTAACAAACTGACCAATGGCCGCGATTATTTTACGGAAGTGTTTCTAGTTTTTTTCAATTCACCGCGACGAAGATTTTCTTCAGTGAGGTAGTTGTCGATTACGATTTGCAACCGCTCGCCTGACTCCCTAAGCAGCATGCGTTCGGGTAGTGCTTCGTAGAGCAGCCAATGCTTAAATTTCACTTGACCCCGCGCGTAGATCCAGACGCGCCCGGCAGCCTTGGGGAAAAACTGCATTACCGTTTCAAATTTTTCGATAAAGGTGCCGTGCCCCTTCGTGTCGACGGTGGCCGTCAGCAAATAGGTAGGCCCTTTGTTCTCCGATTTAAAGTGGACGTGGCACTCGAGTACCTTTTTAAAGAGCGGAAGTTCGAAGTTTAATACCGCCAGTAGGGTATTGGCCATTCCCGCCGCCGGATCAAAGCTACGGAGCTTAATAAAATACTCACCCCCCCCGGGGCGTTTGTTTATATTCTTCATCAACCAGCGAGAGTAGTGCTGTGGCTCACTGAAGACTTCTTTTACTAAGTTAAAGTCTGCCTCGGTGGAAATAAAACCTTCGAACTCTACGGTGCGATCTCCCAGCCGTCGAAAAACCCGGTCTTGAAAATCGCCTTTCTCGCCTAAGTGGGCCGCGAGTCTTTTCTGAATTTCAGCATCAGGCGGTAGCGATAACCCGTGCGCCAGGGTCGTGAGAAAAAACAGACAAAATAGGAGGGGGCGATTCACTTGCCCTTTTTTACCATCCAAAGGCCAACGAGGGAAAGGCTTACGGCGATGCTCAAGAAAAGCCAACTCGCCACGGGCAAGAATAAAAACCGATCGTCGGGGTATTGAAAACTAAGGGCCAGCGAGAACAATAAGAAACCGAAAACCAAAACTCCGATGAGCTGCACCCGTGTCTGCCGGTCGACACTCGCCCTTAGCTGGCCCAGTTCATTACTTTTCACTTCGAAGGCAAATTGGTTTTGCGACCATTTTTTTAGAAAGCGGCGAAAAAGTCGCGGGCCGGTCTCGAGTAGTCCCTGTACGTCGCGCCCGATGATCAGCATGTCTTGGGCTAAGCGATCGGGGCGGTAGCGGGCGGTCACCAGCTGTTTGGCCAGTCGATTGCCGACGCTCAAAATATCGAAGTTGGGTTCTAATTTTCGGCCCAAGGCCTCGATCGTCAAAATGGCTTTGAACAGCAGCATCAACTCGCGCGGTACGGTCAGGTTATGCCTTACGGCAGTACCGGTGGACTGGAGCAAGATTTTTCCTACGTTGATCTCGCTCAGGTTCATGCCGACGTACGGGCCAATGGTATCCATCAGATCTTTTTGCAGGGCGCCTATGTCGGTTTGGCCCGTGCCTTGGCAGAGATTTAAATACTCATTCGCCAGCGTTTCATAGTCTTCATCCATGAGCGCCATGAACATTGAAACCACATTGTCGCGCACGCGCCGTGAAAGGCGCCCAACAATACCAAAATCGATAAGACCAATTTTGCCATCGTTAAGAATGAAAAGGTTTCCCCCGTGGAGATCCCCATGAAAAACGCCGTCGTGCATCACCATGTGAAAAAAGACTTCGGCGCCGGTATTTACGATGTCGAGCGGGTTTAGGCCCCGGTTGAGCACGGCCTCGCGATCAGAAAATCGAATGCCTTCGAAGCGCTCCAAAACTAAAACTTTTGCCGTGCTGACGTTGGTAAAGACCTCGGGCACTGCCACCTTGGGGAACACCACCAAATTGGCCCGGATACGACGAATGTTGTTGGCCTCAACCCTGAAGTCAGTTTCGAATACTATCGTTTTAAAAAATTCTTCCACCAGTCCGGTGGGATTCATGGCGCGTGATTCGGGTACGTACTTTTCCAACAAAAAGGCTAGAGCCCGCAAAATTGAAATGTCGTTTTGAATTACCTTGTCGATTCCCGGCCTCTGTACTTTTACCGCAACTTTTTGTCCATTCTTCAATATGGCGCCGTGCACCTGTGCGATGCTGGCCGCCGCAATGGGGGCGGCATCAAACTCCAGAAAGTAAGTTTCTAGTGACCCTTTCAGCTCTTCTTCCAAAAACGGTTTTAGCTTGGAGAAGGGAACCGATGGCACGTCATCTTGCAGTTTTTCAAACTCGGCCACCACGTCTTCGGGGATCAGGTCGGGTCGGCTAGCCAGAAGCTGTCCCAGTTTGACAAAGGTAGTGCCCAGTTCCTGAAAAGACTCTCTAAGCCGAACGCCAAGCGTACGTTCTTGAAAGCTCTCCATTCGGGTAAACTTTGCCGGAACAATTTTGGTGAGTTTCATCCGGTGAATCAAATCGACGAAGCCATGACGGCTGAGCACCGTCAGAATTTCGGTAACGCGCCCCACGTTCTTGAGCGCCTGATTGATATTTACCGCTGTAGAAAACACCTTCATCGAAAGTAAAGACCTCCGTGTGCCCTTCGCGGGGCGTCACAACTTTTGGGCGAGATCCAAAAGGATGCGGTTGTCATCCCAGCGGATCGCCGAAATTAAAACGGTGAGAGGATCACCCAAGCTCAAAGGCTTCCCGCCTTTCCGATAGACGAGGTACTTTTCTTCATCGAAAGTCACCGCGTCGGGGAAGCGTTCGTATTCCAGCAGCCCTTCGGCGCCAGTGCCTTCCAGATCCACGTACAGGCCGCGTGGGTTCATTCCGGTGATTACCCCTTCCACTATGTCTCCCACGCGTTTCTGGAAGAACCATGCCTGCTTTCTAGCGACCACCCAACGTTCCGCATCGGTCGCTACGCGTTCACGCTGAGAGCAGTGTTGCCCTAGTGCGTAGTAATCCTCCTCAGCATTCTCCGTATCGGCTTTGTTCGCCTTTTGGATGAGTCGTCGCATGGCGCGGTGCACTACGAGATCCGGGTATCGCCGAATCGGGGAGGTGAAGTGACAATAATCCTCCAGCGCCAGCCCAAAATGGCCCAGCGGTTCGGGAAAGTACTGCGCCTGCTTCTGGTGACGAAGAATCAGATAGTTCAGGGGCCCACCCTTGGGGTTACCCTCGAGGTGTTTCAACAGATCAGAAAAATCGTGATTAGTAATGTCTTTAAGGCGGTAGGAAATTCCCATCGCTTTGAAAAGGCGGTTGAGCTCGTCTTTGGCCTGGGGCTCAGGCACTTCGTGAACGCGATACAGTGCCCCCTCGTTGTTTTCGCGAAGGCTTTTGGCCACCACGCGGTTTGCCGCAACCATAAACTCTTCAATCCAGCGGTTGGATTCGTAATTCGGGGCCGGGGCAATTTTAAGGGGTGTGCCTTGGTGATCTACCTCAACTTTATTTTCGCGAAGAGAAAAATCTAAGCTTCCGCGCTTAACCCGCTGCGCCCACATTTTTTTAAAAAGATGGCGCATCGGTTTTAAGTACTTGGTGTGGGGCGTGGGTTTGGATTCGGCGTATGCGTTGGCCAACTCGTAGGTGAGCCGCTCTTTGGTTTCAATGATGGCATCGTAGAATTTGCTTTCGACGATGAGCGCTTCTCGATCGAAGTGAATCTCGGCGACCATGGCGAGCTTCTGTTCACGGGGCCTAAGGCTGCACAGATCGTTACTGAGTGACTCCGGCAGCATGGGCAAACAGAAGCCCGGAAAATAGACGCTGGTCGCGCGTTTCCGCGCTTCTACGTCTAACGGGCTTCCCGGGGTCACAAAGAAGCTTACGTCAGCAATGGCTACGTAAAGAATGAAGGCGACGCTGCCGCCGGTTGGCGTTTCGACCAGCACGGCGTCGTCAAAGTCTTTGGCGTCGGGCCCGTCGATAGTCACAAAATCAAACTTGGTCATGTCGCGCCGCCGCCCCTTTTCAGGGGGCTTGCCCACGACTGCATCGATTTCCTGTCGCGCTTCGAACCGTTTTTTTAGCGCCTGGCCATTGGCTTCGCTCGAGAACTCTTCGTATAAACCGAAGTTGGCGATGGCGAAGGTGAGATCTTGCTTTGGCGTGAGTTCGTTGCCAAAGTCTTCGACCACACGAACCGTGCCCGGTTCGTGTTTGGTTGGGTAGCTAACGATATCGCCCAACACCCAGTGGCCCACTTCGGCCCGTTCGCGCGGCGGTATCCAAAAATAGTCGCTGGAAAGAGTTTTGACGTAGCGGTCACCATTTTGTTCGACCACTTCACCCACCACTTTTCGTTTACCCCGTTCGATCACTTTGTGAATGCGGGCACGGGTTTTTTTGCCGGAAGGGTGAACCGAGAATTCGACAACGTCGCCGGTCAATAACCCAAGCGCGTCTTCGGCAGGAAGAAAGGCGTCTTCAATTCCTTTTTTCAACGGAATAATAAAGGCGAACCCGCGTGGATTTTTTTGCACCGTCCCCTTCATGGTTTCAGCGGGGCGACCGCGGAAGCTGGTTTCGCGGCGTCCACCGCGTCGGCCAGATTGGGAGCCAGTGTGTGCGGAGGAACGTGAGCTAGAACGGGATGAGGAATGTTGACCCCCGCCGTCGGAAGAACGGCCAGAGCGTGAAGAAGAGCGTGAAGCCCCTACTTCATGCGGAGCGTCGTGGGTTCGTTGCGAAGCTTCGTTGCGTTTGCGCATTCCCGAGCGGCTTTTGGCCGCGCGGCTACGCGAACCGCCACTTTTTTTATCACTTCCGCCGGAGGAACGTCTGCGTTTTGCCATCCCCCTACTTTAATCGGGGAGGGCGGTAAGGAAAGTTATTTCATTTCTTGGAAGTGAGTTCCCGACTTGCCGATTCATCGGTTTTCGTCAAAGCCTTGTCTTCCCGGAAAGAGATACTGGCTTCAACCTGCGCCGCGGCCGGGTAACAGACTATATTAGAGGCCGATTGAACTTTCTGATTCGTGTTTTGAATGTCTAAACGCACTTCATCTTTGTCGCCCCGTTTATTTTTAGGCGCAAAGAAAACGCTTAGGCCAACCTGAGCATTGGCCGGGAAACACAGAAATTGTTCATCGCGCGAGCTAATTTCGATGTGCGGGGCTTCCGCGGCGGGAGCATCGTAAGTGGTTACCGGAGCCGCCGTGCGGGCGGTGTTTCGGCGGCGTGCTTTTTTAACTGGCGCCGGTGGCGTGGCAAAAAGACTGCGTGTTTCAGTCGGCGCGGTGGTCGTTATAGCGGCTACGGCGACGGGTTTGGGGAGGGCAATGGGAGTTCCGGCATCGTTCGGGGTTCCAAAAACCTTCTTCTCGGCCACCGGTTCGCGGGTCGCCGTCGCTTCAACCACGCGGTTGTCTTTTACCACGGGCTTTGCTTCAGCCACTTTTTCGTCGGAGTCAGCATTGTCCTGCGCCGTGGCGCGAATGGCGTTGCGATCTCCGGCGCTGGCGAACACATCGATCACCAAGCGTGCAGGGGCCTCTAGCCACATGGCTTCGGCCACAACGTCGCTCTTTTTAAAGCTAAGTTTTACGCTGAATCCATTATTGGCATCCACCAAGATAGAAAGCGGGCTGAGAAAAGCCGATTTACTTCCGTAGGTATCAGAAACTTTATTTTCTGCGCTATCGCCCATCAGGGAGACGCCACCGACCACAATCGTAGCTTCTTTGCCCGAGGCCGAAGGCACTACATTAGGGGTGGGTATGGGGCCGCCACCTTTATCTTTGCGCGCAAACTCAAGCACCAAACGCTCGTAGTTTTTACGGGGGTGTTTTCGCCAGCGGTAGCTTTTCATTTCTACCTGGTAGCCGGCAATCTGTTTGGTAACCGCAGCGGCTGGGGCCGCAGTAGCGGTAGTGGGGGCCTTGGCGGCCGGTGCGGCCGGTGCCGCCGCCGAAGCTGGGGTGACCGGCTTTGGGTCAGCTGGCTTGGCCGGGGCAGGGTCTGCGAATGCCGGAGTCATTACCACTCCAATGAGTGCCAGAGTTACGGCGGCGTAGTTGGAAAATTTCATACTTTCCTCTCGAAGTAGAAAACTTAAAAAAACGTTACCCAACGATGGGTACAGCTATAGTTTCGGAAGGACGTGCTAAAATCTTTAACTAATAGCGCCAAGGGATTGGCCGAATTGAATGCTGCAAGAAATGTAATATGAAAAAACTCCGAATTGTGAAGGGATTAGCTCTTTTGGTTACCGCGGGCCTTATTGCCCATTGTTCTTCGGCGCCAAGCGGAATGGACGCGGTGAATAGCGCGATTGCGCTCAGCGAGGGGCCCACGGCCTCGGCGGCGCTCACTTCGTTGCTCACTACCTTAAAGGAATTAGGCTACGACGGAGTGGGGCTCGAATATGAAAGTGACACTACACTTGATTTTTTGAGCAAGATTTTTCAAAACCCTCGTGCCGCTAAGCGTAAAATTAAACTGACCTACACCGGTTTGGCGCTTTCTTATGACCCAAAGCATGAGTCGCTGACGGTGGGCGGCACTACGGATGTTGAAAGTATTCTGAAATATATAGAAAAGAACATTCCCGTCCGGCCGAAAACGCCGTAGTTCCTTGTCAAAATTTCCGATGAGTAGGTTGTGAACCTTCGCCTCTTCTTAGTCTTTATAAAAGATCTGTTCGATGTTCTGCCGAGCCGTTCCCGCGAGGAGTGGGAGCGGGTGGAACAGCTTAGGTCTGAACTGCCCACCATAATTCTGGTTTCGGGTTTCGCGGCGACCCGTCGTTCGCTGTCGGTTATTCGCAAGAGATTTCAGCGCGACGGTTACAACGTGCTGGTCTTAGCGATGGACTGGCATTCACTAGCCGATGGCATTCGCGGGCTGTTGCCGATGGCGTTGCGCCTCTCCTCGTTGATCCTCAAACTTAAAAAAGACACCCTGCTTTCTCGATCGCCCATCTATCTGGTGGCCCATTCGGCCGGCGGTTTAGTGGCGCGGTACTACGTGCAGGTGTTGGGTGGTTCACATTACACCGAAGGGCTGGTTACGTTGGGCACTCCTCATAAGGGAACTTGGGTGGCGGCTTTAGGTCTGTTTACGCATCTTTTTCTCAAGGCGAAATGCCTTTGGGACATGACTCCCTGGTCGGGCATGGTTCGTCAGTTAAACCACACGGCCTGGCCGAAAGGGTTTCCCTTGCTCACGGTTCAGTCAAAGGGCGATTACGTCTCTTATCCGAAGGCCGGTCAGCTGCCCGAAGCCTTTTTTGAGGTGGATAACAGCCTGATGCAAAAAAGAGTGATTGCCGGTTTGTCGCACAGCGAACTGCTACTCAGTAAAAGGGCGTACTACATTCTGTTAGAAGAAGTGAATAAACGTTTGGGCTTGAGCGTTCCGCCCAAGCCCTCTTTGATGACCGATAGCAACTAGACTCACTTTCTAGCGTTTTAGAATTTCCACAACCTGACTACAGTCATTGACACCGGTTCGGCTACGAACCGCGCCGCGAATTTTTAGTTTCCCCGCCCGCTCGGCCTCTTTGCTACGCATCACAAAGGGAAAATCAACGGCGGCCCCATCAAGAACAGCCTCGATGACTGGTCCCGAAGTCTCCAGGGAAAGAATCATGGTCTCCCCTTCGTAGATGGTCGTTGGACTGATTTCGATCCGGCAGCCAATGGTTAAGTCTATCGGATCTGGTTTCGGATCTGGTTTCGGATCTGGCTTTGGATCTGGCTTTGGATCTGGTTTCGGATCTGGCTTCGGATCTGGCTTCGGATCTGGAACAACGTCCCAGTCCTCATCTCCGATCATTGGCACCACTTCCGTTTCCCCGCTAGTAGGAATAGCTGTCTGGTCCCACGATCCATAGAAAGGTTCAGAAAGGTAAGTTCCAAAGTGGGGGGAATAGCGCCAAAGGTGTGGTGGTTCTGTAGGTACGACCGGATACCAGGCTAGCTTCTTGCCCAGTCGAAACCAGAGCTGTTGCCAAACCCCCTTCTTACCAAAACGGTCGCCCGTAATGTAGGAGCCGGGCACGATCGGGTCATTGCCCTGACGAGTGACCCAGTGCCGAGTTCGATCGCCGCTACTGTCGCGGATTGACTCGGCATACACTCCGCGATCCCAGCGTGACGCCGGTTCGATTTGAGTGAAATGATTCGTGAGATTATTCCAGCGAAAAACTCGGGATTGCGCCGATGCCGTTGATGCTAGGGCCAAAGCCCAAAAGAGCCAGGTGACTTTCATTGCGTATGTTCTCCTAGGCCTTACCCATACCGAGTTAACCTAAGGACAAAATAATTGCATTAGCAATTGATCCGGCCACTGCGACGAGTGAACTCTTTTGATAGCGGTCTTCCGCTACCACAGGGGGCTGAGAACCTATCCAACTATGTCTTCGCCGCCATCGACTCCCAGCGTATTTCCCGTCAACCAGGACGACTCATCCTGGACCAAGAGCTGCAGCATGCGCGCGATGTCATGCGGCGTGGTCAACCGGCCACCCGGGTTTCGGGCCGTTGCGATTTCAATCATCTGCTCGTTGCCCGGAATTTTACGTAGAGCCGGGGTGTCGGTCACGCCGGCGCGAATAGCGTTAACGGCAATTTCGTGTTTTCCGAGCTCAAGTGCCAATTGCCGGCAATGCGACTCTAAAGCGGCTTTTGCCGCCGAAACCGCTCCGTAAGATGGCCACACGCGAGTGGCACCCGATGAGGTCATGGCAAAAATGCGCGAGCCCTTTTTCAAAAGCTTTTGTTCAAACAGATCTTGCGTCCAATAGACCAAGCTGTTGGCCATCACGTCGAGAGTCATCTCCATCTGCTCTTTAGAAAGGCGATCTTTGGTTTCCGCGGCGGTAAAGGGTTTTAGTGTTCCGAACGCCAGAGAGTGGACCAAGCAATGAATTCCACCTTCGGTCTGTTTCAAGAGCTCGGCAATCACCTCGCCACGCTTGCCGGTGTCGGCGGCATTGACATTGAAAAACATGGCTTTGGTGCCTTGGCCGCGAATTTTTGCTTGTACCTCTTCGACGTGGGGCATGGTGCCCTTACGGTCTAGGTGCACTCCGGCGATGTTCATGCCAATTTTTGAAAGGCCTAGCGAGATGGCTTCGCCAAATCCGCTCGAGGCCCCGAGTACCAGTGCCCATTTACCTTTTACGTTCGATTGCATCCGCTAACTCCCTTCGCTTTACCAATTGTGCGGTTAAGATTTTTTAACCGGCTCCTTTTTTGGCTCTTCCTTTTTTTCAGTCTGAATCAGGTCGGCCTTTTTTAGATTTAAACTTTGAAAGTCGCTCTCTTTGATCAAAAACGGAATCGCCAGGTCGCT
This sequence comes from Pseudomonadota bacterium, assembly GCA_043718025.1. Classification (GTDB taxonomy): domain Bacteria; phylum Bdellovibrionota; class FAC87; order UBA2466; family UBA2466; genus JBGSST01. The sequence continues at coordinate 29,974 of JAYSWN010000091.1, read as the reverse complement.
ACGTTCGACGGTTACCAACTTGTTCTTGGCTTTACCAAACTTAAGCACCGCCACTTCGGTTTCCGCACTTGGTGCCGCAGGCGCTTTGGGGTCTGCCGGCTTTTCGTCGGGCTTCTTCTCAAAAATGCGAATGGTGAGGGCGGTTGCGGCATCGGTAAGTTTCGCCGTGTGCTCGGTCATAAACTTTTCGAGCTTAATGTCTTGCAGCCGGGTGAGTAGGCCGTCGACCTTGGTGGCATCGACAATCGTTTTATCGTCAGAGCTGAACTGCCACTTTCCGTTTTCTTTTTTAAGATCGATGCTATCGGTCGCCTGATCCAGTTTCATACGGTTGGTATCGTAGCGATTAAATTTTACGATTAAGAGGCTGCGGTAGGCATCGGCCGGCCGTTCTACTTTAGTAAGCAGATCTTTTTCCACTTCGTAGATGGTCTCTTTATCGTCTCGCTTCATGTAGACCTTTTCGAGGTCCTTGCCGGCTTCCTTTACCTGCGCCACTTTAGCGCGACCAAACGAAACTGAGAGCTTGGTTTTATCGTTCTTAACGATGGTGAAAATGCGAATAGGTTTGGCTAAACCAAAAGTCGCCAAGTTTGCCGCGGAGTTATCCGCAAAGTTAACCGCCTTGGCGTCTAAGACGGCGTTAAGGGTTTTGTTCCACTCACTGGTCTCCGCCGGCATGTTATCGCGAGCGAGAGTCCACTCATCTTTCTTAGGATCTTTTTTTAACACCGTACTTTGGCGGCCCGGGGCCGCGCTGATCTCTACTTCGGCAACATCTAGTCGCGGGATGTTGAGTATTGATTTGTTGCGCATGTCTTTCAGGGTCTTTTCAAACGAGGTGCGTAGGCCTCGCCCCACTCGGTAAACCGAAGGCGAGCCACTATTTTTGGCGTAGGCGTTGAAGCCTACGGGAGTATTGGCGCCGATCATCACCTCTTCCACGGGGGCCGCCGCGTCTTTGCGAATGCGAATCTTAATGACGGGATAGGCCAGACCAAACTGATTAAGGTCTTTTGGGTTATCGTCCACTACGCGATCTTGTTTGGTCGAAGTGAGAGTTCCCACCATCGAACCAACGGTGGAGCTATCGGCTGCATCTTGTAGAGGGTGGTACAGATTCCAATCGGTGCCGGATTTGCGCAACTTAACGGTTTCGTAGACCGGTTTAAAATCGGCCGGGTACGCCGTGCCTTCCGGTAGAACGTTCGAAAGTCTGTCGATTTCAAGTTCCTGAATCTGCTCTTTTTCAAGCGCAACGATCAACTTGGCTTTATCGTCTGCCGTCTCTTGTTTAACGCGGTAGGTACGTTCGTATCCGAAGTACCAGATCAGAAGTGCGAAGCAGACTCCCAGCAGTCCGAGCGTCGTGTGCAGGCTTTTGCGCATGATGTTCTCCCTAAGGTGGAAAGTTTACTTGAAATTGGGGCGAAGGCTCACTCAAACGGTGGTTCTAGTTCGGCGCTCTTTTGCACGTAGCCGGCCGCCACTTCACGTAGGGCCAGAACTGCCGGTTTATTGTGCGTTCCGGTGATAAGCGACTTGCTCCCTTTCGCCATCTGCTTCACGCGCTTGGCCGCGACATGAATCAGCTCAAAACGGTTAGGTACTTTTTCTAAGCAATCTTCAACAGTTATACGAGCCACTTAATTACTCCTTGTGCGAACGTTGGGAAAATGAGCCCTATCTTATGGAATTGATTAATAAAGTCAACTTTTCTGAATGCCAGATGATGGTTCGGTAAATTGCGGAGCAACGCAGGGCGTTGTCCTTACGACACTTCGGAGTAGAGCGCTTCCAACGACTGCATCACTTCTTGGGTGGGAGCCGGCGGCGGCCGAATTCCCCGGTAGGCAAATTTTTCGCGCGCCTCAAATATTTTTTCGCACGATTGTAGAGTTTGCGCCGAAACTTTTCCACGCGCGAGCGCCAAAGCTTCGCGCCGTCGAACCACTGCGGAGGGAAGGCTTCCTAACTCTTTCAACCAAGAGAAAGCCAGTTCATCGGCCTGGCCGAGCATCGCATCCCACGACTGGGCGGTGAACAGTCCACGCACCTCTTCAAGGTGTTTTCGCCAGCGAACCCGAGGCGTCTGGTTAGCGGCCCACACCTTACGCCGGTGGATTTCGCGTAGCGTGGCCAAGAGTAGCCCCACGGCGAGCAGAGCCTGCAACAGCCAGAGCCAGGGGCGTCGGGAAATGGGGACGTAGTTCGTCCAGCTTTTCGCCACTGGGTCCCATTGAATCATGTTGCGGTCAAACATGAGATCGGGCGCTGGTTTGGCTTCGTGAGTAAAACGGATTGGTTCCAGAGATCGCAGTTGGTAGCCGCGAAGCACCGGATCAAACCAGACCAAGGCGACGTCGCTCACCTCAAAGTCTTTGGCCAAGTGAGGCACCAGGGTGATGTCAAAAATCTTGGTGGTCATTTGAGCTCCACCAGAAACGTAGCTGCGCTTCGATAGCACCTCGACGTCAGGCGGGAACGTAACCGGTATCTCGTTCATCTCCTGAAAATTGGCATCGCCCTGCACCATGAGCCGCAGCTGAGTCGGTTCATCTTTTTGAAAAAAAACCTGGGAACTCTCGGCGCGGAAGGCCAAGGTGCCCACGGCGCCTCTAAATTTAGCGGTGGGAATTTCTGGCGGCAGCGGCGGTAGAGGAAGAATGCGCAGCGAGCCCACCACGCTTTCTAGGTATTCGGGTTCGCGGCTTTCGATCGGGTCCATAAAGCTCTTAATCACTATCTTCATGGGATTGACCGCCACCTGATTGCGCGTGGCCATCGGCGTGATGCGGTAAGCCCCAATCAGCGCCGTCTTAAACAGGCGGGCCGGAAAATCGGGAATCATCGGAATTGGCCCTTGGCGCAGGGCAATGTTCTCGGACCAAAAACCGCGAAATTCGGGAAAGCGCGCCACCTCGACTTCAACGGCGTCTTCGTCGCCGGTTAAAATAAAATTGGCGTTTACTGATTCTCCCTGAAAAATTTCGGGCTTAGAGTACTCGAGCTTAAACTGAAATCGGCCGGCCCACGCCGGAGACAAGGTGGTGCAAAACACCGCCGCCGCGATCGTAAGTGGAAAGCGCTTTACCATGGCTTCCCCGAGCTGTTTTTGCCCTCTTTTTTGGCCTTTTCTTGCATTAAACGGGCTTGAATCCCCTGATCTTCGGTGCCCATGAGGTCATACATTTTGTCTTTTTCGCCTTCGGAAAAGGGCTGGTTATCGTAGTCGCGTTGTGGCCCTTTTGGGTCCTGTTTGTCTTTACCTTTGCCTTCACCCTCTTGCTGCTTATCTTGCTCGTCTTTTGCCGCCTGCATCATCGCCGCTTGCATGTCTACGGCGAGGGCAATGTTTTCTGAGATTCGGCGGTTGGCGTCGGTTTCAAATTTTTTATTGCCGGTGTTGATGTCGTGGGCCATTTGGTAATTCTGTACGGCTTGTTGAGGCTCCATCATTTTGAGGTAAGAATTTCCGAGGGCGAGTAGCCCTTTTTTCTTAAGCGTTTTGTCTTTGGTGATGGTGGCGCTTTCTTGAAATAGCTCTAATGCTTTTTTGGTGTCTTTGCCTTCCATGAGCTTAAGCGCTTCGTTGTAGGCTTCAACCGCCCGACGTTCGGGGTTTTCATTCGGTTGACGAGACTCGGCGTGCGCCACGGTGGCCAGACTAAAAAACAGCGTCAACGCGGTGAGCGAGGTTTTTCTCAAGGCTAAACTCCATCGTCCCAGTAATAAATCAAGAGTAAGAAAGGCCAACGCCAGCAATAAGAGTACCGGGTAAAATTCACGCTCTACTTTAAACGTGGCGGTAAGGCGACCCATGGCCATGGCTTGACCAATTTTTTGGGCGGCCCGATCGGCGGTGGCCAACTCGGCGGGAAAAAGTTCGCCGCCCGTGGCGCGGCTAATCTCATCGAGCGCTTCAGGATTGGCTTTAGTCGTCACCCGTTGGCCCGAGGGCGTGCGAAAGGGTTGCGAAGATTCATTATCTACAGAAATTTGCCCCCCGCCTTTGGTACCGGTGACCACGGTAAAAATGGGAATACGTTCGCTGCGGTAATAATTTAGTAGCGACGATGAGAGTGAGGTGTGACTTTCTCCATCACTCAACACAATCACCTGGGTCGGCGCCCAGTCTTCCCCGTGCTCAATGGCGAACGCCTCCATCTTTTTTATCGATGTAAAGAGTGCTTCCAGAGCGGCCGACAGGTTCGTGCTTTGGCTCGTGGTGATGCCGGGCCCAAGCACCGCCAGCATTTCATCGGCCACGTTGGTGTCACTGGTGAGCGGCATCATCACGTAGCCGGTTTCGGCAAAGGGAAATAACGCGAACCTAGTGCCGGTCAGTTTTTTTACCAGCTTTTGCGAAAAGGCCACCGCAAAGCCAATGCGGCTCGGTAAAACATCTTCGGCCGACATGCTCTTTGAAACGTCGATGGCGATAAACAAATTTCCCTTGAGCGATCGCTTCTGCATCACCTGGCGGCCCAGCTGCGGCCGCGCCAAGGCCAGCAATAAGAAAAGAAACGCGAATGAACTTAAGATTGCCCGGCGCCACGAAGCCGATTCAGGCCGGTAGAGGCGAGTGAACGCATGAAAGCCAATCCAGGCGGCTAAACCGATTAGCCCCCACAGCACCGCAACATTTTCAAACTGCAGCTGCACGCATTCTCACCCTTCTAAATCTGGTTTCCAAAAGTAGGTACACCAGCACCAAAAGCAAAAGGGCGGCGGCCGTCGGATAAACAAACAGCTCTTCCTTTTTTTGCATCGGCCTTAAGCGCACTTTGGTGCGCTCAAAGCGGTCGATCGCGGTCAAAATTTGCGATAGCGCCATGGTGTCACGCGCCATGTAGGCCAGCCCGCCGGTGAGTTCGGCGATACGGCGCAAAAGCTCGGGGTTGATGTACGAAGGCACTTGGGCCACGAGCTGGGTCTTTTTGCCATAAATGTCGTAAGAATAAATGGGCACGACCACGCGATCTTCTTTGCCCATGCCGATGGCGTAAATTTTGATGCCCTCTTGCTTGGCCAGATTGGCGGCGGTGATGGGGTTTACGGCGCCCACGTTGTTGTCGCCGTCGGTAAGTAGCACGATCACTTTTGATTTTGATTCCGAATGGCGTAGCCGCCCAATCGAGTTAGCCAAACCATTGCCAATTGCGGTGCCCTGTTTCAGCTCACGCAGTTGTAGATTTTCGACCTGGTTGAGTAAAAAATCGTGGTCGCGGGTGAGGGGGGCTCGAGTCACCGCTTCGCCGCCGAAGGTGACAATGCCGATTCGATCTTCTTTTCGCTTTTCAATGAACTCGCGAATCACACTTTTGGCGGCGATAAGGCGAGTGGGCACCAAGTCGGTGGCCTCCATGCTCTCGGAAAGGTCGAGGCAAATCAAAATATCGATGCCTTCAGAATACCGTTTTGCCCACGAGCGAATATTAAGGGGGCGAGCCGCGGCAATGCCGATTAAAAGAATCGAGAGACAGAACAAGCCAAACAAAATACGGTGCTGCCAGCGGGTGCGGGCAATCTGTTTACGCAAAATCTCGCCGTAGCCGCCGAGCCTCAAGCGTCGCTGGGCTGAGCGCTTTCGCGGCCAGAACAGCACGGCAAGGATGGCCGCCAAGGGCACCAACAAAAAGTAGAGCCAACTAGGTTGCGCTAAACTGCCGATTAAATGGCTCACAATAGCGCCCTCTCTGAAGTCTCGATGCCGGGCTTTACAATGTCGTTTTTGGCGTCGCTGCCATCGGTGGAATTGGCGCCGCTAAATTTCCAACTATCGGCGCGTGAGAGCAGCGGAATGATTTCGGCCGGAAGGGTGCCCACCGGCAGTTTGGTTTTTAGCTCGCTCGTCGTCCAACTTTCGGCGGGCTTTGCCGTCTTCCGTCTAAAAAACCCACGCAAAGTTCGAGTGAAATCGTCAACCAGGGGCAATCGGCCTTCTCCGGTTTCCGTGAGCCGGCTTTTTAAGCGCATTAACTCACGCCGTAACCAGCTTTCGGGGGCCTCTTCCACAATTTTTGGCATGGTGGCACGTTGTTTAAGACGAACTAACCAACCACGCCAACCGGGATATTTTCTAAGGTAGTACGCCACGGTGGCCGCGAGGATGGCAAAGAGGCTCAGTTTGATCCAAAACGCCCAATCAACGGGATAGGAACTGGCGCCAAAGTCGGGGCGTAGGGCTTTGTCTTCGACGGTGCGGGTAGAGACCACTTCGAGGGGAACGGCCTCCGACGAAAAGGTGTGGGGGCCAAAGCGGATCTCTACCGGCGGTACGATGGCCTTCCCTTTTTTGTACGAGGTGATGTCAAAGCGCCAAATCAAAGTGTCTTTCTCGCGAGTGAAGTCACGCTCGAGCACGAGAATGTTCTTCGAATCCATAATCAGATCGTCGTTTAAAACCGGAAGCTCACTCTCGTCGTCGTACTTGGCCAGACCCAAAGCCGAAATGGGCAAATGAAATTCAACGTGAGTGCGTTCACCCAACTCAATCGCCCTTTTAGTGACGGTAGATGTGAGTCCATCGCCCCACGCGATTTGCGTTAGGAAGAAGACTAGGAATAAGGCGTAGCCTGGTTTAAACACGCGCGGGGCCACGGCTTCTAAAAAATTGAATGAGACGGCGAACGTAATCATCCTCCAGGCTAAGCGAAAGATAGTCGGCTCGGGTGTTCTGACAAATCGTTTCTAATTTCGTACGAAGTTCTACTTGGTACTTGGCCAAATCATGCCTAATTTTTTGTGAATTACCGTCGAGAAGGTAAATCTCGCCGGTTTCGGGGTCAGCCACTTCGTAAACACCCTTTAGCCCTAGGCCCCGCTCAGCGTCGTCGTAGCAGTGCACTAAAATCACTTCGTGCCGTTTGGCCAAACGCAACAGCTCGTTCTGGAAATCCGGAAAGAGAAAGTCAGAAATCAGAATCAAAATAGTGCGGTGCGGAAGCAATTTGTCGAGATAGCGCAGCGGCGCCCGTAAGTCGCTCTTTCGTCCTTCGAGGGGCTGCATCAGCAGCTCACGCAAGGCCACCAGCAAACTTTGGCGGGTGCGGCTGGGGGGCAAAAATTTTTGTGGCTGATCCGAAAAGAAAAAAGCGCCGAGATTGTCGCCCGAGTGAATGGCGGCTAGCCCCAACAAGGCCAGTAGCTCACCGTAAACTTGAATTTTGCTCTTTTTACTCATGCCGAACAGCGATGAGCCGCTGACGTCTACGGCAATCACCACATCGAGTTCGCGCTCTTCTTCGTACACCTTAAGGGTGGCTTTGCCGGTGCGCGCGGTGGCGGCCCAACTCATGTGGCGAATGTCGTCGCCCGGTTCGTAGTGGCGAAATTCTTTGAACTGCATGCCACTGCCGCGAAAGGCACTGCGGTAGTTTCCCGACAATAACGCGGTTACGTTGCGACGCGCGCGAATCTCAAGCTCATTGGCGGCTTTGAGAATCTCTTCGGTAAAATGTAACGCCGGTGCCATGGTTTGGTTTTCTCGGGCCTAAGGTACCGTAACCGTATCGAGCAGCATGTGGATTACGTCGTCGGTCGAAAGATTGCGTGCCTCGGCTTCGAACGTAAGAATCAAGCGGTGGCGTAAAATCTCGTAAGCCACTCCCTTTACGTCATCGGGAGTGACAAAAGTGCGCCCTTCGAGCAGCGCAAAGGCTCTTGAAGCCTTGGCCAAAAAGATGCTGGCGCGGGGGCTGGCGCCCACGGCAATGGCCGCGCGAATCTCCCGAAGCTTTTCTGGCTTGGCTTCTCCCGCGGGCATTTCAACCTCTTTGCGGGTAGCGAGGACCAAACGCAAAATGTACTCTTCGATGCGTTCGTCGAGATAGAGCCTGGCCACTTCGTGCCGCATTTCCAAAATTTTTGCGGATGAGATCACCTTTTTCGCCGAAGGCGCTTCGAATTGGGTCATGCGCTTTAAAATCAAACGCTCTTCGTCGCGGGTAGGGTAGCGCACGCGTAGCTTGAACATGAAACGATCGAGCTGAGCTTCGGGCAAGGTGTACGTGCCTTCTTGTTCGATCGGGTTCATCGTGGCCAGCACCAAAAAGGGCTCTTCTAGACGGTAGGTAGTTTCGCCGATGGTGACTTGCTTTTCGGCCATGGCTTCGAGCAGCGCGCTTTGCACTTTGGCGGGCGCGCGGTTGATTTCGTCGGCCAAAACGATGTTGGCAAAGATTGGCCCTTTCTTCGGCAGAAATTCTCCGGTCTGCTCGCGGTAAATTACCGTTCCAATCAAATCAGAGGGCAAGAGATCCGGCGTAAACTGCACCCGTTGAAACTTGGCGTCGATGACTTGCGCCAAGGTTTTTACCGCGAGAGTTTTTGCTAGGCCGGGCAGGCCTTCGAGAAGCACGTGGCCGCCGGTAAGAATTCCCATCACCAGCGATCGCATCATTTCTGATTGGCCAACCACCACTTGGCCCATCTCTTCAAGCGCCTGCTTTAAAACCAGCGATTCCGCAAGCAGCGTCTCCGCTTCTCGGCTATTGGGTTCAATAGGGGTTTCAATCATTGGGGTGTTCCTTGAATTGGCGTCAATAAGACGATTTAATGGCAAATAGTAACGCGAAAAATAAGGAACGGCGAATGCCAATCGTTACGTTTGTGCCAAGTCATATTTCAGTGACGGTGGCTGCGGGCAAGTCGCTCTATGAAGCGGCGCTGCAAGCGGCTTTACCGATTGCCTCTTCCTGCGGGGGCGAAGCTACGTGCGGCAAGTGCAATATGCGCGTGGTCGAGGGCGAAGCGGCGCTTTCGGCGCGCACTGACTTAGAGGCTAAACTGCTAAAAAAAGAAAACCGCCCCGCCACCGATCGCATCAGCTGCCTCGCCAAGGTGCACGGGGATTGCAAAGCCACCACCAGCTACTGGTAGGCGCTTCACGAAATTGGCCAGATTCCGAGGGGTCTATCGGCAATTCGAATTCATTATAAATAACGCCGCCGGTCAAGCCCGCCGTGTGCAGCGCCCGAGGTTCTTTTCTGTGCGAGGCTTCGATTAGGCGTGGGGGGTTCCTACGGAAATTTTCTGCCGTTGAAATGCCTCTGAATTTCTTTATCTCCTTTTTCCGGGAAGAAAAATTTAAAAAAAACTCCGAAAACGGGTGGAACGCTTTTGATTTAGTTCGCTTGGCGAGCAACCACGCCCCGCCTTCCCGCTCCACTAACCATCACACCGAGGCAAAATCTGGACCATTAAATCTTCACAATCGACTGTGGTAAGCTATTGAAAATAATGGTTTTTAATAGCATCTGGAGATTAGGAGAATACAGCGTGACGCGCTACACTAGGAGTTGGGAATTCAGAAAACTGTTGTACGTGGAGTTGAGCGGTACGTAGGGTGTCTGATAGTACTCTTGCAAAATACCCTCTGTTGAGTCGTTAAATTTCTTCTGACCAAATCCCAAAAATAGAAAATCGGTGTGTGGTGGAGTGCGGGCAAAGCGGTACTGGCCAAGCGTAGAAGCGTCTTCTGGGTATTAGCCTAGGACGAGCGGCCATCGGGGAAAATCGTTCGCGGGGCTCCACCACATTTCCGTAATCATGGGACGGGATAGTGGTACGTAATTTTCTAAAAACTTTTTCGTTACTTACCCTCATCGCACTGATTGGCGGCTGCGGCAGTCCGATCAATGTCGTTTTTAAAGGTGAGGCGCTCCAGTCCGCCGAGGGCGTTCTATCGGCCACTTCATTTTTCCCCGGTTCGAATGTTGACCTCACTCTTCCTGGAGGGACTTTGGGCGTGCGTGGCGCGGCGGGTTCTGATCGGTTTGTGCTTGCGGCTACGTCTGTTAACGCCGCATTCGTTAAAAGCGGGGGGACGGTAACTGCCGTCGGCGCGGCTGCGATAGGCAGCGGATTGATGCGTCTAACCCTTCCGTCCGGCCTAGCGGCGGGTGCTTACTCGATCATCCTGGTCAGTGAGAGTAAAAGAAAATATCTAATTAAGAAGATTACGAACGGTGTGGTGTCGGAGCTTCTGTTCACGGTCGTAGCGGCTGGCGGAAGCACCACCGGAAGCAGTGGAAGCAGTGGAAGCAGTGGAAGCACCGGAAGCACCACCGGAAGCACTGGAACGAATGGAACGAATGGATCGACCGGTAGCACTCCTCCTACCGTGGCGGCTATTTCTCCCGCCTCCGGACCTGCCGGACTTTCGAATGTTTCAATTACCGGTACAAACTTTGATCAGAATTCGTATTCGCTTAAGCTTGTATTGGTAAGCAGCCCAGACATTGAAGCCGCATTTTCGTGCCAATTCTTTAATAGCGCCCAAAGTGTTTCTGGCTGCACCATGCCGACCGGGGTTGCGGCGGATCAATATCGGGTTGTGGCTTGCAATAATTTTGGGACGCAATGCTCTACTCAAGACATAAGGTTTACCATCACCCCGCCGCCCGCTCCGACCGTGGTGACTCTAAATCCTGCCAGGGGATCAGCGGGAGGGATTTTCAGTATAACGGGAACCAATTTTATCCAGAACACTTCAACGTTCACCATGGGCGGAGTGCCATTCACTTGCCAGTTCATTTTCAGTAGCACAAGCGCTTCTAACTGCGCGGTTCCCGCCCTAGCCCCCGTCGGCGCCAATCAAGTGGTGGCCTGTAATGGCGCGGCGTGTTCGAGCGAAAATACAATTTATACGGTAACACCCCCCGCGTTCACTTTTTCAAGCGTAGTTGAATTCTTTAGTGGCATGGCGAACGCCAGCGGAGACTTTCCGGTTGGAACCACTTTCGAGTGTGCAGATGGAGCGGGTCAATACAGCCTTTGCCATACCGTAAATGCCCCCGCCACTACCGCTCAGTTTAATTATGGAAGCTGCAGTTCGGATACCGTAAACGTGAAGGCGATATACGATGGAACGACTCTCGGACCGTTGGCAATCACCGGTTGCAGTGGCGGTGGACTTGGTGGCGGTGGCCCTTAAAACCTTCTAAGCCACCCGTTTTTTCTTTCGCCCCTCTTCGATACGCAATCTGGGGCGGGTCTTTTTTTGGAATACGAAGAAACTATCCCATCTTCCGGCGATTCGATTCATCAGCGGAGTAAACGCCCGCACCGTCCACGCCGACGGTACGATACATAGGTACGTAGCCACCATCGCAAACGAAAAAAAGTGCACCTGAAACAGCACGAATATCGAAGCGTGCGCAATTACGCCAAAGGCCAGCGCCGCGTAACGCAAATGCCTTTGCATCATTAAAAAGGGGAAGCAAACTTCCCAATACAAAGTAACCTGCTCGCAGACCTTAAAAAAATCTGACTGCAGTAGACCAGAAAAGTGATTGAGAAACTCGTAGCTGTAACGAGAAACTACGGGGTTTAGCAAAGCGCGCACGGTGGCAACGCCGGTTAGCCAGTCGGTGCCGCGTTGCTTGGCTAAGCCTGACGATAAATACAGCACACAAACCTGAAACTGCATCAGGCGCATTGGCCACGCCGGAGCCACGGGCGTATGTTCAGTTGCGGCAATTCCCGTTTTTTTCTTTGCCCACCAGCTATCGAACGACCACACATCGCCACAGCGAGAAAAAGCGATCAAGAACAGAAAATTACGCAACAAACAATCTTCGCCGCTAAACACAAAGTGGTTTCTAACGCTGGCCGACGCCAGAAAAATAAAGGTTACCCAAACTGAGGTGCGCGACCACAAGCCGATCGTCATCGTAATGCTAGCTACGATCGCAATCGTCATGAAGGCCCAAGTATAAAGCGGCGTGTGCCCCAGAAAAAATACCGACCAGGTGCGAATGTTTTCGGTGTCTAGCCCTACCTTCGGCGGCAGCCAGCCATCGGCGCTGAAAAACTCAGCCGAGTGGGGAAAAATTGACGCCAAACACCAGAACGACAGCAGGCCAAACAGCACGCGAAGTACCGCGTATACTCTGGCGTCGGTAAAAGGTGAAAGACGTAGTTTCATAAATGAGTTCATCAATAATGGTGAAAGAAGACCACACTGCTTTTCAGCGTGGCCCGTTTTTCTCTGGGCAAATTAAACTCGGGAACCACCGGCGCGGTTAAACGCAAGACGTGAAACCCCAACGGTCGGGGGTGGTTTGCCGCTAAGTACCTACGCAGGCTGTAATCAGCGATAGATCTCAGCACTTCAACCCCGTGCCAGCCTAAAACCCCTTCGGAGATCTTGAAACCGTAACCGTAGAAAAGTGGGGCGCCTTGCATGCGATCCACCAGCTCTCCCTCGTACCCGCGAAAATTGGGTAGGTCATAAATGGGCACGCGCCGCTCTTTCCAAGGCGTGCCTTCGGGCAGCTCTTCACTGGCGGCTAAATTTCTCCAACCGGTGACGGGGTAGGCTGCCAACCACGACTGCACATTAATCGGGTTGGGGGCGAACATTCTCCACGATTGATAGCTGGTGGAAACAAACGCGTAGTTCTCTAAAGGCTCGATAAAAAAACTTCGATTGGCCGATTGAACCTGTTTCCAATAAATAAAATGCTCTTCGCCCTGCGAAAGCCAGTTAAAGGCCGGAGCGATGCGCACGTCTTGGCCATAGTGTCCGGGAATTAGCCACCAGATCACCGCTAGCACGTGCAACACGCAAAAGGCGCGCACCGCCCATTTTTTGGCAAACGGAAGCAGCGAAAAAAACTTATCCTGCGGCGCAGCAGGCAAAAAGGAGAGGTAGCACTTCACTTTCACTTATCGTCAAAAGCAGGCTTTATTTTGAAGGCAATCTCGGTATGGATAACACGCCGCGGCTAGTTCATTCGCGGATCGACTCAATCGGGTCGAGATCGGCCGCTCGATTAGAGGGAAACCAGATGGCAATGAGAATGAGCAGCGACGCCACCACCAAAATGGAGATCAATGAGCTCGGACGAATTTCAATGGGAATCGTACGATCGTAATAGAAGTCGGGAAGTAGATAGTCAGAAAAACGGCGAATATAAACTACGAACACGCCAAAAATCGCGGCACCCAATAATATTCCCGCGCCACCCAACAGGGCGCCCTGCCACAAGAAGGCGTTGCGAATTTGGTTTGCCGAGGCGCCCAGCGCTTTTAGAATGCCAATGTTTTTACGTTTATGCGAAACGTGCATCACCAGAGTGATCGCCACATTCATTACGGCGATCAAAATGGCTAAACTTAAAATTAGAAACATGGCGAACTGTTCCAACTTCAACGATTGAAACAGGGCCGAGTTAAACTCCATCCAGCTCTGCATTTCCCAGTCGGGCGGAAAAAGCTGGCGTAGCTGCTCCTTTAAAGCGTCGGCGGCGTCGTCGCTCGGCCCCCACACCAACCAGCCGGTAATGGCATTGGGCTGCCGCAGCAGATCTTGAGCGTCTTCTAACAACAAAAATGTGTATTGCTGATCGAATTCGTAGTGGCCCGAGGCGTATAGCCCAGAAATTTCGTAGGTGTCAGATTGCGGAACCATGCCAAAGGCTCCGCCACGGGCCAGTGGAGAAACCAATTTGATTTCGTCTCCTACCTCCACCCCTAGTCGGCGCGCCAGCTCGCTTCCAATAAGCGCCTGCGGTTTTTTATTGGCGATCGACGGTAACTTTCCGTCGATCACTCCGGACTGATAATTCTTTAGGTCAGCCTCACGCTGGCCCCACACCACGGTACCCAAAGCCCGACGCCGACTCTGGATGATCATTTCGCTCTCTAGGTAGGGAATCTGCCGTTTCACCAACGTCGCTGACTGAATCTTTTTTTCCCATTGCGGATCCAGCGGGACGCTGCCGGTATCTGAGTGGGGGCGAATAAAGAGGTGCGGGTAGGCGTTCAGAAACTTATCTTTAAGGCTCTTTTCGAAGCCGTACATCACCGAAAGCAGAGAGGCCATCGCCCCCACGCCGACGCCAATGGCGAGCCAGGCAAAGAAGGTCATGGCGCTAAAGCGCCCGCGCTCCGTGCCGCGCCTTAAGAAACGAGAACCTACATGAAGTGAAATGCCCACGCTTAAAAGCCTTCGTTTCCTGGAGGGATGCCGCCGCCATCGGGATCGTACTCGCCAGGGGGAGGGGGCGGAATGTCGCCCTCAAATCCACCATCGGGGTAAACGGGGGGCGGGTAGGCGGGCGGCGGATAAGCGGTGGGCGGCTGGTACCCCGGACTGCCATCTACCGGCGGAGGCATGTTGTAAGGGTCATCGGGATTTGGCGTCGGGGTCGCTCTATCCGGGGCAGTGGTGGTGTCGCTGGGGCCGGGAAGTGACGTGGCGTCACTTGGGTGGTCGCTCTTTTTCTCGAGCTTCGGGGCAAAAGTGGGCGGCGGTTCGGGCTCTACGGGTATCGGCTTAGCCACGGGGGCCGGTTCGAGTGAGACCGTGTTTTTGGCGGCCTCGGCGTCTGCTTCTTCGGGGAGTACAGGCTTTGGTTTATCGCCCACCATCCACACGGTGACCCCTATCGCTGAGGTCAGCAGAAATAAAAGTAGCCACAAACGAGGAGACATAGGGCGGCATTCTATTAGGAGTGCGACGCAAAGGGCAAGATTTGTGGACCGCGTGGGCAGATGTTATAGATGCTTGCTTATGAACGCCGAAAATCAGGCCCCCAAAAAGGGCGCCCCTTTCACTAAGCAGCAGAACACGCAAGAAGAGATCCCTAGCCGGCATTGGGCCGATCAGGCCGCCGACGAGCTTATTAAGAAACACGACCCCGGTAAAATCCATTTTACCTGCGCCTCGGGCATCTCGCCCAGCGGCGTGGTGCACATCGGAAACTTTCGCGAAGTGATCACGGTAGACTTCGTGGTGCGATCGCTCAGAAGCCGCGGCAAAACCGTGCGCTTTCTCTATAGCTGGGATGATTACGATGCCCTTCGAAAAGTGCCAGCCAATCTGCCAAATCCCAAAATGATCGAAGCCAGCATGCGCCTGCCGCTAGCGCTGGTCCCCGACCCCTTTGGCACCCAAAAATCTTACGCCGCCCATTTTGAATCCCGCTTTCAGGCGGAAATTGAACAGCTCGGCGTCTATCCGGAGTATTTGTACCAAAACGAAAGGTACCGCGCTTGTCACTATGCCGACGGCATTCGTACCGCATTGATTAACGAAAAGAAGATCATTGAGATTTTAAACAAGTCGCGCACGTCACCGCTTCCCGCCAATTGGTCTTGCGTGAGTGTGTTTTCGAAAGAGACGGGTAAAGACACCACTACCGTGTTGGGCTTTGAGGCGCCCTCTACGATTCGATACCGCTGCGAGGAGAGCAAAAAAGAACTCACCGTAAATTTCGAAACCGAACCGGGCGTTAAGTTGCTGTGGCGGGTAGACTGGCCAATGCGCTGGGCGAAAGAAGGGGTTGATTTCGAACCGGGCGGTAAAGATCACTCTTCTACGGGTGGCTCGTTCGATACCGGCAAAGAGATTGTGGCCGAAGTGTGGAAAAAAGAGGCTCCCTTCTATGTGCAGTACGATTTTGTGCTGGCTAAGGGGTTGGGCAGTAAATTGTCTTCGTCTTCGGGAAATTTAATTACCCTAAGTGAGGCCCTCGAAGTTTATGAGCCGGCGGTGGTTCGTTGGTTGTTTGCCAGCCGCAAACCGAACCTTGATTTTTCGATCGCTTTCGATCTCGACGTGATGAAGGCCTACGACGAATTTGATCGCACCGAACGTTATGCCTACGGCGCAGAGCCCGGCGATGAGAAAAAAGTGACTTACGAAAAGCGTATTTATGAGCTTTCGATCGTAAAAGACGAAGGGGTTCCCTCGCCTGGAAAACTTCCCTCGCAGTTTCCCTTTCGGCATCTGTGCAATTTGCTGCAGATTCATGAGGCGAATTTGGAAAAGGTAAAGGCAAGCTACGCGGACCGTTTGCAGGCGACTGAAGATCACGCTCGTTTTGAGTCCAGAGCCAAACGGGCTTGGACCTGGATTGATAAGTTTGCGCCAGAGGAGTTTAAGTTCAGGGTACGTACTGCTTCATCGCCGAAATACGAATCCAAACAGCCCGTGGCCGTCGGCAAAGTGGCGATGCTACTCGAGTCTGATCGATTGAATGGACTCGATGAAGATCAAATTTCGAACTCAATTTACACGCTGATGAAAGAGTGTGGATTAGACGCGAAGACTTTTTTTCCAGAAATTTACCAAGCTCTGATCGGCAAAAACATGGGCCCTAAACTTGGTGCCTTCGTTCTGGCGATTGGCCCAAAACGCGCCGCCGATATCTTAAAGAGTAGCCTTTAAAAAGTGGCCTACTAAAGCTCCGCCCAAACTAATGTAAATGACAGGGTTAGCGCTACGCGTTAATCTAAAGAATGCGATATGGAAAACTTTTTACAGGTTTAGCTTTTTCTCTTCTTACCAGTTCGCTTTATGCGGGTCACCCGCTGCTTGCTCCCGACAAATTGGCGAGTGGAAAGATTTGCACTTCCTGGTTAGAGCAGCGTCCGCTCACCAAGATGGTGGTCGCCATCAATCCGAACGCGGGCGATGTGGACTACGTGGTCTCTTTGATCAAATTAGGCACCGATGTGTTTCGTTTAAATTTGAGTCACATCCCTTTGGCCGACGCGATTGCCGCCATTGAAAAGATAACCGCCGCAAGTGAAAAGGCCAATCGGCCGGTCGGCATCCTTTATGACTTGCCGGGACCAAAACTGCGAATCGGGCAATTACCGTCGGAATCCGTATTCACTTTGAACGGAGAAGAAACGCTAATTCTCACTCCCGCCGATGCCATTGGGGAGGCCAATTTTCGGCGACCTAACGCGCTCCAACTACCCTTACCGCAATGGATCTTTAACGAGTTAGTTTCTCCGGCTGGTCCCCTTAAAGTTGGCGATCGGGTAATGTTTGACGACGGAAAGCTTGAGGCCAATGTGGTCTCACTGTCGCTGAGTAGAGTGGAGCTCAAAATAGTTCGGGCCGCGCAGAGTTTTGCGCTGCGTAGCCGCTTGGGAATTGATTTTCCTGACACCGACCTAAAAATTCCGGTTCTCCAGATGAAAGATCGCGACGCGATTCTTGCCGCGCTTATCTCCGGCAAGGTGCATAAGATAGCGCTTAGCTTTGTTCGTGAGGCCTCAGATATTAAAGAGGCAAGGGCGCTCGTCAGAAAATATTTAGCCTTGCTGACCGAAGTAAAGAGATTGGGAGTGACCCACAAATTCGATGCCGACACTATCGTGGCCCTTAAGAAAATGATGCCGTCCACGGCCATTGCGCCTACGGACCGCGAGGCTAAAGAGTGGCTAGTCGTCAAGTTGCGGGGAGTGATTCTGCGCGAGCCCCAAATCGATGCCAAAATCGAAAGGCGCGAGGCCGTAGTCGGCATCGACGAAATAATGGACGAAGCCGACGGAGTGATGGTGGCCCGGGGCGATCTTATCATGGCGGTGGGTAGCCAGAACTTATTGCTAGCTCAGGCGCGCATCGTGAAGTCGGCGCAGCAGCGAGGTAAACCGGTAATCATTGCCACCGGTCTACTATCGGGAATGAGTAACGGCGTGATGTCGCACTCTTCGGCGGTAGACGTTGGTCTGGTGGCCATGCTTTACGCCGATGCCGCGCAACTTTCGAATGAGTCAGTGATTGGAGATCCGTTCGTGGCGATTCCCTTACTACGCCTCCATTTAGTTGGCGGAGAGATTGCGGCCTTCGAAAGCCTACTCATCACCGACACGGTGGCGGTGGCGCCTACGGTTCGCTTTAGTCGCAATCCAAGCATCGCACTGAGTTCTGGCCCTACCAAATTGCACCAAGAGCATTTTGTATTCACCAACGACCCTTACGTGGCGGGGCTACTTTGTTTCCGGCGCGGAGTGAGACCGATGTTGATTGGCGGCGCGCCACCCCTCAACGCCACTATTCAGTGGTACCAAGAGCAGCTAAAGGCAAAGGGAGAGGTTGTGCAGAGTTTCACCTTGGCTTATTGAGTTTGGCTTTTAGCCCCGCAAGAATTTTTTCTTGCAGTATAAACATCTCTTTTGCTTCTCGGGGTCCCAATTCGTGATCGTAGCCAAACAGGTGCAAGAGGCCGTGCACCGTAAGGCGCTCAAGCTCTTCTAGGTAAGTGTTTTCGAAACGCGCGGCCTGCTTACGCCCCACCCCCGGGGCTACGATAACGTCACCTAAATCTAACAACGGCACGGCTGGCATGTCCACTTCCCAGCGGGCAAAGGTCAGTACATCGGTAGGGCCATCTTTTCCCCGAAAGATCTTATTTAGTTTTGTCATTTTTGCGACCGTCACCATCTCAATGTGAATGAGATAGTGGCCGCTTTTTTTAAGTTCTAGCCGGTTCTTCTTTTTTAGAAGCGCGGTGAGGCAGCCCTTGATCGCTCGATTTACTCGGAGCAATGCGCTGGGCGTGAGCAGGCGATTGGCTTTTACGGTGATCTCTAAGTTTTCTACTTTAATTAATTTCGGCACGCTCTAGCCCTGATTGGTCTTAGCCGACGGATCGGCAATGGTTAGGGGGGGAGTGCCGGAAGCTCTAGACTCGGTCTTGGGGTTGCCGGGGTATTCAATTCGGTGGTGGTAGAGCGATACGAGGGTGCGAGTAATGCTTTCTTCTACGGCTTGAAGTTCGCGCAGGGTCATGTCGCACTCACTAAATTGGTCGTCTAGCAAACGGCGGCTGATGATCATGTTAACCATGGTCTGTATCTTAGAGGCCGAGGGGTCGGCAATACTTCGGGTGGCCGCTTCGCAGGCGTCGCAAATCATCACGATTGCCGCTTCCCGGGTTTGAGGCTTAGGTCCGGGGTAACGGAAATCATTTTCGCTTGGTTCTCCGGCTGAGTCTTTTTCGTTCGCCTTTTCAATCTTCTGGGCTTTGTTGAAAAAGAAATGCGTTAGGGTGGTGCCATGATGCTGCTCAATTACATCGACCACCTTTTTGCCGAGATTATATTCACGACCCAGGCGGGCGCCATTTTTAACGTGGGAGAATAAAATTTTGGCGCTCATTGAGGGCTTAAGGTGGTCGTGGGGATTACTGTTCGGGGTTTGATTTTCAATAAAATAGAGGGGCTTACTCATTTTGCCAATGTCGTGATAGTACGCCGAGACCCGTGCGAGTAACGAATTGGCTTTGATGCGATCGGCAGCAATTTCGGCCAAACTTCCGACGATAACCGAATGGTGGTAAGTGCCCGGGGCCTTCATCATCAGCGAATGCAAAAGAGGGTGGTTAAAGTTGGAAAGTTCTAAGAGTTTCAAGCTGGTGGTGTAGCCCAATAAAGCCTCAAGGATAGGGGTTACCGAACTCACCAAGAAAGTGGCCACTAAACCGCTTAGAAACGAAAGCGAAACGATGATCAGCGCATTCTGAAAAGCTACCGATTTGTACCCAAAAAAATGAATGGAGAAGAATGAGATCACTAATAAAGCGCCGACAAACCCACTCCAGGCACCCGATCGGTATAGGTCGGTTCTTTCTCGACAGCCGCGAATGCTTTGAATGGCTCCCGCCGTTATCGAAAACCCCCAGAGCGTAAAGAAGAAAGGTTCATCCACTAAGAAACCGGTTGCCACGCTTACGAGCAGGGCAAACGAGTAGCCCATTTCGCGCCCCATCAGAAGGTGAATCAACAATCCGCCGGTAGCAAAGGGCAGTAGGTACTCAACGCCAAAGCCACCGTTAAAGCTCATGAACACCAAGCGCAGATAGGGAAGTAGCAATTTGATTGCCGCGAGTTGAAGCAAAGCAAAAGTGAGAAAGACCAGAACATCTTTGAGCGGTGTTCTCACGAAGCTGAATTTGGTCATCTCCAGACGCGACAAGATGCTCAGCAATAAGAAAAGGGTGAGGGCGATGAGTGCCAGACGCTGCATCCGCGCTTTGGGCGCGGTGAGTTCCACCAAGTGGGTAAGGGCGGCCGCTTGATTTTCGGAGAGGCGCTCTCCGCGGCGAATAAAGGTTTCGCCGCGACGTAAAGCCAGAATCGGTCTTTGCGTTTGGCCTAAGAAATTTGCGATTCTTTTTTGGGTGGCGGCGGGGTTAAATTTCAGGTTGGCGACAAGTTGAACCGCCAGCATGTCTACGGTGGTACGCGTTAATCCTAAGTTGTCGGCTTTTCTCGTTCCGGGAATGTCCGCCGGCAAGGGCAAGTGGCGAACAAACTCGCGAGCGTGCTCTAAGCTCCAGATGCGAGACACGTCGTGAACCAGGGTTTCGTTTAGTGCCTGATTCACCTGGCGAACTACGATGCCGGTACTGTAGTACGACGGAAAAAGATCGATGGGGGCAATGAGGCGGCCAAGCAAGGGTTCGGACGCTCGTACCCAAAGCGTTTCAAGGGTTATGGAAAATTTGTGCTGGTGCAAAAAGAGAATGTCGCGTGCCGAAAGGGTTTGGCCGGTGTACTCTTGCAGCCGTTGGCCTACCGCTTCGGTGACGTTATTGCGTTTGACCGAGTTTTTTGAATAGAACTCTTCCCGAATTTTACGAAACGCCTCTTTCCAGCCTTGTAGCCAGGTGTCGAGAATGCTGTCGTCGTAATCGAACACCGGCGCCACTTTACGGGTGCTCTCTTCTTTATCGCTCGTTGCACTTTGAGCGGCCTGCAGATCCATGGTGACCGGAGAGATAATATTTTGGTCGGCGATGTCACCTTGACGCAGAATTGGTACTGACACGTGACGAGGGCCAGGCGTGGTAATTAAAAAGGCGGCGGCCAGGGCAAACGATCCATTTAAAACAATGCGGAAAAGGCGGCGCTTCTTTTTATTGCCTTTGGAAAACGCAACTTCGCCCGGAGTTCGCCCCTCGTAAAGGGCAGCCACGCCATCGTAGGCGTGAAAAAGAGCGTGTCGCCCTTTTTTCAGTAGGCGGAGCAAACGACTCATGGGCAGGATTCCCTCATCAAAAACGAGAAAAGCGAGAACTTCTTCACACTCTTATCGGTAGTTTGTCCGGGAAACCGAATTAGCGAGGTGTTCTTATGACGCAACGCGAGAGGGTTGCGGCGCAAGGGGGATGGGTAGCCTATAAAATTGCTAATTAGCTAAGCTATCAGTTTGTTTTTGGCGGGGGCGCCGGGTGCAGCCCTTTTTTTTGGGGGCGCGATTTGGTGATCGGCGCGCTTTCGCTATGGCGCGGCTTTTTCTTTGCGTTTAAGCGGGCGGTGTCGTCCTCTTTTACGAGTTCGGGCTCGGCCGGCGCAGAGATTGGGTTTGGGGTCGGGCTTTGTGCGTGGATTGGGCTCCAAAAAAAGAGCGCGAGCAGAGTTAAGTGCCGGGTTTTCAGTTTCATGTGGGCCTTTCTTGCGTTTGCCGATGGCGTAAAAAGAAAAAGAGTCCAATGCCAATCATCGCCGCGGTTCCGAAGAAAGTCTTGGCCACCAGAATCACGCCCACACTTCCCGAAGTGGGAATGAGGGTCATTACGATTGCCAGCGCGGTTGTTGCCAGCCCTAGCCAACCCGTAAATTTTCGACTGCGGGGAGAGAGCGAAACTCCCCCCTCGGAGGCCTGCGGGTCCCCCGGCACGTGACGGAGGCGAATCATCACCGAGAAGAGATAAAGATAAGGGATAAAGTAGAGAATGAGGCACATGTCGACCAAGATCTTGTAGATCAATTCGAGTCGACCGCTGCCGTAGGTGGCAAACAGAGTGAACAAGGTCGAGAGTAACGCCTGCACCAGAATGGCATAATGGGGGGTTCCCCAGCGCGGGTGTTGTTTTGCAAGCCACGACGGCAGGTAGCGATCGACTCCCACTAAATACGGAACCCGGGCGGCGCCTGAAAACCACGCCAGAGTGGTGCCCAGGCCACCTAGCACGATCATAAAACCGCAAACCGGGGCAAAGTACGGCCATCCCAATTTGTGTCCAAACTCGATCAGAGGAAGAATGACGCCATTTACCGCGGTGATGCGCTCTTGGGGAATGGTAACCAAAATTCCCCAGGTGCCTAAAAGGTAAGCGAATAAGATGAAAAAGCTGGCGCGAATCAAGGCCCGCACAAAATTCACCCGGGGATTGTCGATTTCGCTTCCGACGAAGGACGCCAGCTCGAGGCCGGCCAACGCGAAACAGAGCTGCGAGAAAAAACTAATTTTTTCAATTTGAAAAAGTGAAGGCATGAGTGAGGCCGGCGTAATGGCATTGGCGCTGCCGTACTTTAGCGCGATCCAAAGTCCTAACGTCGCCACCAGAGCCGCGGGTATCCAGTTGCCAATTCCGCCGATGTCTTGCAGCCACTTTGAATAACGCAATCCTAAGAAACTAAGCCCCGCCACCAGCCACAATATTCCGAGCGTAACACTCACTACATAAGTTGGATTGGATTCCAAATCATGGTTGCCGGTAAGGGGAACCAGCGAAAAGGCTAAGGTAGCGCAAATGAAAATGAGCAGGCTTGGGAAGTAGAGCAGGTTGTTTACCCAGTAGCACCAGCCACAAACAAAGCCGTGGAAGTCGCCAAACCCCAGCTTAGTCCAGCGGTATAGACCACCTTCTTCGGGAAACCGGGCCGAGAGATCGGCAACGGCTAGCCCTTGCGGAATAAAAAAACAGAGAATGGCCAGTACCCACAGCGACAACGAAGAGGGGCCTCCGGCGGCGGCCGACGCAATCCAGCGTAGACTGGTCACGGTGACTACAAACATCCACACTAGATCCCATAACTTTAAAGACTTTATCGACGTATTCATTAGTTTGCTTAGGTTAGCTCGCTAAAGGCGGTTGTACAACGAGTGGAGTGATGAATAAGTTCTCAAAAAAGGGGGATTTGATGCGTAGTTTTGTGAGGGGCGTATTCCGCTAGGAGTCGCCAGGAGTCGAAATGGAGGCCTGTTTCCGCTGAAGTATGTCTTTGGGCAAGGCGGTATTGGCGTTCGCAATTAGTTTTGAACCTGTTCTGGGTGTAAAAGAACTTTCCATATAGGTGACGAAAACACGCTTTGTTGGGGGGGGGGCGAGTCTTTTCGTGCGCTCTGCTCTTCGCCTCCTCCACGGGGATCCTCGCTTTAACTTAGGCATCACGCCGTTCGGGGTTGTGGCCCGATGATTGCAAAATAGCTGCGTGAAGAATCGTACGCTCTACTAGCGGCCTTAATGGCCACTAATGGAGTGCAATCTGTGAGCAGAGTTCTTGCAGAGAAGTACGAGTGTGGATTTGTAGTTATCGAAGTTGTAGCGGAGTTGAAGATGAACAGTGCAAAACGATCAGTCAGTTGTGCGGCGTTTTTAGGCCTTATGCTCATGTTGAGCGCAACGGCCAATGCCGAATACGGTGCCTTGAGTGGATACAACTCAAGCGTTAACTCCCCAAATATCAACACCGACGTGTTGAAGCCTTCGGGTCTGGCCATCGGTGGAAACGCCGCCGCCGCTGAATCGGCTCTTGAAGCTAGCCTAAGGGCAAGCTTAGAGAAGACCGGCGAAATCATTCAGCGCAGTGCTGAAGAGCGTGAACTTCGCGGTAAAGTCGACGGCGCTAAGCGCACGATCGAGAACAAACAAAAATCGATTTTAGCTATTCAAAAGGCCCAAGACGATAAAATCAAGAATTCTATTGAAGCTAACAAAGCTGACTTGGCTCGCATTAACAGCATTGCTCCTGCCCAAGGCAATACTGGTAGCGATATCAACACCAATCAAATGGAAGCTAGCTGCAAAATAGACGTAGATTTCACGGCGTCAAATTCGCTTTCCGACACAATGGGTTCGCAGTACGTTCAGTATCTTAAAGATGAATCCATCAATATTACCCAAGAAGAGAACAAAGTGAAAAAGGCGCAACGCGCGGCTAGCGTCGCCAAACTTTTCGATTCGCTTCAAAAATTTCAAGATGATAACAAGGCAGCTGAAGCTTTTGCCCAGCCGATTCAACAGCGCTCTGACTTAACCAAGGGCGACAATTCGCTCGCCACTGGGTTGAATCAGTTGAAAGCGGAATGGGAAAATCAGAAAAGCAAGCAGTTGCCCGACATCAACAATCAGTTGACGAAGACCATTAAGGACACCGTGTTGGGTGCCGTGGCGCTCGATGACGCAGCTAACGACGAAGATTTTGTGAAACTGAAGACTCAGTTTTCCGACAGCGTGCGCGGTCAAGCAAAGATTGTGAAAACAAGCTTTCGCAAAGGTGGCGATCAGCTGTTAGCCAACTGCGAAAAGAACGTGGACCAGCTTGGTCGCGGCAATCCGCTTAGTGCAAGTTCGTGGACGAACTCGGCTTACCAGTTCGCGGCTAAAGTCAGCCCGAAATTTGCTAACGACACGTTATTGCCGCTGCTGAACAATTTTACGAGGCCCGATCAAACGCGCTGTACTGATGTATCGCAGAACATCGAGGCGCTCTTTGGCGCTCCGATGGAAGCTGCAATTGAAATTGTTCGTTCGTCACGCGACAAAAAGGCGCTAATCAATAACGCCTTTGCGCTGGTGACGACGATCAGCAACGCCCAAGCTCAGATTGGAACGGCATTGAAACCCTTGATCGATGATTGTGGCCTTACGGCTCGCAACCTCAAGACGGTAAAAGATTACGTCGGCCAAGTGAAGACGCAGAGCGAGCAGGCCAAGGCCGATGCGGCCAACCAACCCCCGGGTGCGGCTGGAGTGGCTAACCGAAACCGTACCAATGGTTTGGCTTCGGGTGGCAACAACGGAAGTACTGGTTCGCGAGTGCACACTCCGGTTCAACAACCGGGCCGCCGATTCTAATTTAGAAGTTTAAGTGAAATCAGAACTTGGCCCGGCTCCCGGTAACGGGAAACCGGGCCTTTTCCATTTTTAGCGTCAATCCTCACTATCGACGCAGTCTTTGACCTTCTTTCCCCCCTTTGATTAACTCTCACTTATTTCCCCTGAGGAGGCTTGATGGACGTGATTTCTAAGGTTGGTGTGATTGGCTCGGGCAGCATGGGCAACGGCATTGCGCAGGTCGGCGCCCAGGCCGGCTACAGCGTGACGCTGTTCGACATATCGCAGCCCCAGCTTGAAAAAGCCCGCGCCACGATGCAGAAAAGTCTGGCCAAGCTCGAAGAAAAGAAAAAGCTCAGTGCACCGGCCGGCGACATTTTGGGGCGAATAAAGTTGACTACGAAGTGGGAAGATCTCGGTGTTTGCGATTTCGTGATCGAAGCTGCCTCAGAAAATCGCGACATCAAATTTAAACTCTTTAAAGATCTTGATGCGCTTTGCCGTCCGGGGGTCGTGTTTGCCACCAACACCTCTTCCATTTCAATCACTGAAATTGCCGCCAAGACCAAACGGCCCGAGCTGGTGGCCGGGATGCACTTTATGAATCCGGTGCCCTTGATGACGCTGGTAGAGGGCATTCGTGGAATGGCGACCTCCGATCTCTGTTTTAAGGCGGTGCGCGAAGTCTCCGAGAAAATGGGTAAGGTTTTTATTGAAGCAAAAGACGCCCCTGGTTTTGCGGTAAACCGCATTCTGATGCCGATGATCAACGAAGGTTTCTTTGCGCTTAAAGAAGGGCTGGCCTCAGCCAAAGACATTGATACGGCTTTGAAACTCGGTTGTAACTTTCCGATGGGGCCCTTGGAGCTGGCCGATTTTGTGGGCATCGACGTGTGCTTGGCGGTTTGTGAAGTGCTCTACAAAGACTTAGGCGATCCCAAATATGCCCCCTGTTCCTTAATGAGAAAATACGTGGAAGCCGGTTGGTACGGCCGTAAAACCGGCCG
The DNA here is from genome assembly GCA_043718025.1 of Pseudomonadota bacterium. Taxonomy (GTDB): domain Bacteria; phylum Bdellovibrionota; class FAC87; order UBA2466; family UBA2466; genus JBGSST01. Next base: position 4,371 of record JAYSWN010000091.1, on the reverse strand, counting down.
CGGAGTTTATGTCTACTGAGTCGCCTCTACTATTTGACCTCGATGCCATTGCCGATAGCGCGCTATTGCCCGCCATGGAGGCTGGAGAAGATGGAAACCGCGCGTTGGTGCGGCTCAGTGGCAGCGTCGCGGTTTGGGATCGTTTAAAGATTTTGATGCCGCAGTTGCGCGCCTCGGGCGTGGCGGTGGTGCTGTCGTTAAAAAAAGGGACTGCAGAGATCTCGGAAGAGCGGCTGACAGAAATTTTTTCGTGCTTAAAACTGTGGGATCAGTTCACATTACAAAACCTCTTAGAGTTATCGGGCCATTGGCTGCTTCCCCAGTTTTTTACGCCGCTACAACAAGAGTCGCGTTTGGAAATGAAATGGTTTGAAGAGTGGTCAACGGCGGCGGCCGATACGCGGCTGCACAAGTACCCCAATTTGCCTTGGCGAAGGTTCATCCGCAAAGCCAACGACGAGAACTATCACTTCTTTACCAAATTGTTAACGGAGTGGGGCGTGGGAAGCGATGACGAAGAGGTGAGGGTAGGCAGCGTGGTGGCCGAGTTTTTAAAAGAGAAAAGAAAAGCCGTGAACATTTTTCCTAAACGGTTCAACAAGAAAGAGAAGTCACAATAATGAAGCCACCTATTCGAGTGTTAGTGGCTAAGCCCGGGTTAGATGGCCACGACCGCGGCGCTAAGGTGTTAGTGGCGGCCTTGCGGGACGCCGGCATGGAGGTGATCTACACTGGTCTGCACCAGACTCCCGAGATGATCGTGAACTCTGCCGTACAAGAAGATGTGGAAGTGATCTGCGTGAGCATTTTATCGGGCGCGCACGGAAAAGTGTTTCCGGAGATATTGAGACTTCTCGCTGAAAAGAAAGCGTCTGATATTCCGGTGGTAGGTGGCGGGATAATTCCCGACGTCGACGTCGCGGCATTAAAGGCCGCCGGGGTAGAGGCCATCTTCGGGCCCGGGTCCGCTTTAAAAGATATCGTTGTGCACATTGAACAGCTGATCACTTCTAAACGCTAAATTTTTGAGGCTTAGGGTTAAAGCGATTCGCGAAATTGAAGGCGGGCCTTTCGGCGTTTTTCTGCTTCGGCCTGAAGTTTTTTTTCTTGGGCGGTGGTCGCAAGTAGTTTGGTCACCGGGCGAGGGCGGTTGAATTCATCTACCGCCACGTAAGTTAAAAAGGCGTGCGTGGCCTGGCGGCGGTCCCCGGTCATGCTATTTTCACTGAATACGATGATTTCTACCTCCATCGAGGTTGTGCCGGTATAAGTGACACGTGCCTCCACCCTAACGGTGAAACCCGTTTTGATCGGGGCGATGAAATGAAGGTAATCCACCGAAACCGTTACCACGTGCGACCGACTATACTGCATCGCGGCGATGGCTCCCGCTACGTCGATCCAGCTCATCACCACGCCGCCAAAGATAGTGCCTAGGGCGTTGGTGTGGGAGGGAAGCACCAGCTCCGTCATCACTACCGCTTCGCGATTGGGGGTAACATCGCCACGACCCTTTGTAGCAACTACTTTTGCGGGGCCACGGCTTTTACCTTTTTTCATTTCTTTCCTTTTTTTCCGGCTAACGCGCGAACCCCGTTTTTTGCCTGACTCTTGGGGTCGCGGCCCGGTGGCGGCTGATTGGGGACATTGCGATTTACCAGCCCCCGTCTTTGGTAGGTTTTAACGTATTTTAGATGTTGGTCGTAGGTTTCAGAGAAAGCGTGCTTGCCCTGATTATTGCCAACGAAAAATAAATAATTGCTGGTCGCCGGACGAAGCGTCGCCATTAACGTGGCAAATCCGGGGCTGGCGATGGGGCCGGGCGGAAGGCCTTTGATCACGTAGGTGTTGTAGGGGTGATTGCGGCGAATGTCTTTGGTACGAATATCGCCGTCATAGTTTTCGATACCATAAATAATGGTGGGGTCACTCTCTAGCCGCATCTTCTTGCGTAACCGGTTGTGAAATACCGATGCCACTAAATTTCTTTCGTCGATATTGCCGGTCTCTTTTTCCACGATGCTGGCCAGCGTAACGAATTGCTCGAGCGAAAAGCCAGTACGGGCAATCTCTTCGCGCAGAGTGGGATCGATGCGTTTGAAAAATTCTTGAACCATTCGATCCACAATTTTGTCTTCGCCGTCAATTTTCGAAAAGTGGTAAGTGTCAGGAAACAAATAACCTTCGAGAGACGGTGAGTTGAGTTTATATTTTTTTACGGTCTCTGGACTCATTACAATTTTTAAGAACTTGGCCTCGCTGCCTAGCCCAGCTTTGGTTACCAGCCCCGCAATCTGTTGGGCATTGTAGCCTTCGGGAATCGTAACCGGATGCGTGATTGGGTCGCCGTTGTAGAGCACGAAGAGGGCATCAAGCAAACGCATGTCGGTCTGAAAACGGTATTCGCCAGCCCGAACGCGGGTCTGTCCGCCGCTGAACTTAAGCAGGTATTTGAAGACCGTTTTGCTTCCGATCACTTTGTTGTCGTACAGCGCGTTAGTGATCGTGGTCATCGAGGTGCCGCGTGGAATTAAGATATCTTTAGGTTCGCCGGGCTTACCTTTCCAGCAGACCAAATAGAAAACAAAACTTCCTACTACCGCAATGACGCCGAGGGAGAGTCCGGCGAAAACGGCTAATTTTTTCCCTTGGGCGAAGGCCATGTAAACCTCATTACGGTTTTAAAGCACGGAGGCGGTGCAAAAAGCCTAATTCTATCACAGCAATCTGACCAAATCGTCGGCGGGGCAATGAACTAAAGTTGCGGGGTGGTGGCCGGTAGCTCATTGCGGTTTAGCTCAGATTGGCTTTCTAAACTGCCGGTTGGGTAAGTGCACTGATAAAGCGCATTGGCCCCCATCGGCCGTGAGTTGCCGCTCTTTCGCAGGCCGCCCACCGGCAAACGGTAATTACGGGTGGTCGTCGGCAAATTCCAATAAAGAGTTCCGGCCACCCCCTCTTCGAATACCGGCTGAAAGACTTCGCGGGAATGGGTGTAAACGGAGCCCACCAGGCCGTGAGTATTCAAGTTCAGCACTTCGATCGCCTCTTCCAAATTCTTAATCCGGAAAATGGCTACGTCGGGCCCAAAGATTTCGCTTTTTTGGTAAACACTCTTTGAATCGGCATGGGTCACTAAGTGAATCGAGGGCGAAACGTAGTAGCCAGGCGTTTCACGTTCGAGCGCTTTTCCGCGCATCACCTCTTCGCACCCCTCCCGTTGGGCGATGCCCTGAAAGCGCAAAAAACTTTCCATTAGCGCTTCGCTTAGCAAGGGGCCGTAGAATGGTTGGGGCTCGGCGTGGGGGTGGTCGATTTTAGCCATTTTTGCGAGTTTGTGAAAATCATCGACGAACCGATCAAAAATTTTCTCGTGCACGAGAATACGGTTAAGCGAGGTGCAGCGCTGACCGGTGGTTAAAAAAGCGGCGACTAGCGACTCGTAGAGGGCCTTTTCGTAGGGTGCGTCTTCCCAGATCAGGTGCGAATTTTTTCCGCCCGTTTCAGTAACAATCACCTTCCAATGATCGGTTACACATTGGGCGCGAATTTTTTGCGCCGTTTCAAAATGGCCGGCAAAAAAGACGGCGTCGACGTGCGGGTGCGAAACCAATCGCCGTGCCGCCTCACCGTCACCTTGTACCAAGCTTACGACCCCAATCGGAAACTCGGTGGCTTCAAAGATCTCGGCCTGAATCTGCCCAACCCAGGGGCAGGCCCGCGAGGCTTTTAATACCAAAGTGTTTCCAAAAAGAAGGGCGGGAATGAAGTAAGAGTGGCTTACAAATACGGGCTCTACGGACGGCGTTAAAACTGCGGCGACGCCGCGCGGAAAATGCCTTACCATGCCCTCTTTAGTGGCGTCTCCGGTTTCGATATCGGGTGATTTCAGGGAAGTGAAAAAATCGATAAGGGCTAGTGTCTCATCGATTTCGCGTTGGGCTTCCCAGTAGGGTTTCCCCACTTCATTAGCAATTCCAAAGGCCAAACGATCGCGGTGAGTAGAAAGCTCAGTGCGGTACTTTTTAATGTAGTTGCAGCGTTCGGTGTAGCTTTTACGTTTCCACGTGCGAAACGCTTCGCGCCCCTCTTCCACGGCCTCTACCAAGTGTTCAAATGAGTAGGCAAAACCTACGGCTGTTTCGCCAAGGTTGCAGGGATTGCGGCTCGGCACCATGCCCGAGGGATCCCCGATTGCAATAAACCGCCCACGGAGGAAGTTGCCTTTACTGGTCTTCGTTGGGTTCATGGTTCATCCTTTGTAGATGATGATACCGACGCGAAGCGGAGGGGTCAAATAACGCCTTACGTTACCGGCGTTAAATACACCGAGTCGCCGGCGGACAAACCTAGGGCTTCAAGGGTTGATTT
>JAYSWN010000010.1:0-16171 GCA_043718025.1 Pseudomonadota bacterium | reverse complement strand
AGTGGAATACGATTTCGATCAGCGGGTATCACATTCGTGAGGCGGGTTCCACCGCAGTTCAAGAGGTAGCGTTTACCCTTGCCGACGGATTGACCTACATCGAGGCCGCATTGAAACGGGGCTTGGCGATCGACGACTTCGCCCCTCGCCTGTCTTTCTTTTTCAATGTGCATAACGACTTTCTTGAAGAGATTGCCAAGTTTCGCGCCGCCCGCAGGCTGTGGGCCAAGTTAGTTAAAGAACGATTTTCCCCGAAAAACGCCAAGTCATTGCTGCTGCGCTTTCACGCGCAAACTGCGGGTAGTACGTTGATTGCGGCCCAGGTTGATACCAACGTAGTGCGCGTTTCATTGCAGTGCATGGCGGCAGTCTTGGGCGGAGCCCAGTCCATCCACACCAATTCACGCGATGAAGCCCTGGGCTTACCGACGGAAGAGGCGGCAACCCTCGCCCTTCGCACTCAGCAGGTCATTGCGTACGAGTCGGCAGTTAAAGATACGGCCGACCCCTTCGGCGGTAGCTACGCGGTTGAAGAGATGACCAACCGTTTAGAGTCTGAAAGTGCCGCTTTAATCGCGCAGATTGAAAAACGCGGCGGGGTGGTCAAGTGCATCGAAGAGGGGTGGATGCAGGGCGAAATTCAGCGCGCCGCTTACGAGTACCAAAAAGAGATTGAGAGCAAAAAAAGGATCGTCGTTGGTCAAAATCAGTTTCAAACCACCACCACCACGGCCGTGCCGGTTCTAAAAATTGAGGCTCGGGTGGAAAAAGAACAGGTCGAACGTTTGCAAGCGTTTCGCGCTAAACGAAATGCGGCTGAGGCCGTCAAACTAACTCGGGCGGTGGAGACGGCGGCAAAAGAAAACCGCAACCTGATGCCAGCAATTCTCGAAGCGGTAAAAGGCAACGTAACTTTGGGCGAGATTTCCCAGGCCCTGGTCAGCATTTACGGCCGGCACCGCGCTTAAGTTTTCCATTCAGCCACAATTTTATACCAAAGTATAAAATTAACTTGCCACCGTTTCATTCGTTCGACAAAGTAGCGCTATTGCAAAACCGGGGGATCCTAGTGAAAAATTTATTTCTATCGACGGGCGTGGCGACTTTATTTTTGATTTTGTCAGGCTGCGGAAAAAGCAGTGACGTCAACAGCGCCGCAATGAACGAACCGCTTAACGGGAAAATTTCGGGCCGCGAGTGGAAAATTACATTCGGCACCGTGCGCCGCAAAATTTTTAATGGCTACACCGTCACCCTTTTCGACATTGCCCCCGGCCAAGATCCTTGTACCGCTAAGTACAACGTTGGCGAACCCGTGCACGTGGTTAGTTTTAGCCTGAAAGAAATCAGCGTCAGTGAGTACGACGTAAAGGCGGGTTCCGGAAATCCGGTTTCGCTGACCAAAATACTGAACCAAGGCGGCGACATAAGTGCCACCACTCAGGGAGCCTTTGGTGAGGCCCGTTTGACCAAGAGCGACGCTCAAGCCATCGAAGGGCAGCTCGATGTACGCGGCAATGATGGCAACTACGTCCGGGGTAAGTTCACCGCCAAAATGTGTCCGTAAGGAGCGCCACGCTAGCACGGCCTAAGAAGTCCGCTGAAGGCTGATCTGGTAAGTCAGTTTTTTTGAGATCTATTCCCACTCGTAAAAAACGGGGATGGCATCGGCAAAGCCGGCAAAGCCGTCTTTGACCACATCGCGACCGCTCAATTCCCCGTTTTGGTTTAAGGGGCGCATGCCGTCGTCGCAATGGTAGAGCCACATCTTTTTACGGGTTTTGGGAGCGAGGGTTAAAAGTTCGTCGTAGTGCACGTGTACGCCACCGGGAAATGACTGGCAGTCGCTGAAGATAGTTTCGCAGTTTTTTCCAAATTTATTGATCGAGTCAGGATCAAAGCGGGTGTCGCCCGAAATCAGCACGCGATTGTCCATGATGATTCCGGCGCTGAAAAAGTTTTCTTTCAAGTTGGTTGCCGTATCCGGAATGTGCGGGCTGACGTACATTTGAAAATGAATCTTGTCGCGGCCCTGGCCCACGGTGAATTCCCACGCCGCGCGACCGAACTTCTTATCGCTAGAAACCATGGGTTGAAGATCGAAGAAGTGGCTCAAACTCATTCGCCCCTTCGGGCCGCCTAAATCCACCTCTTCGGAATGGGCCATGCCACCACGAAGCGTTTGCATCCACAGCTCAGTAGCGTATTCGGCCGGAACAAAAAGCTTGGCGCGCAGCTCGCCCGAGCGGCGAAGCTCGGCCATGCGCTGATAGATTTCGCCGTTTCCTTTGGGCGGTAACTCAAAGCCCTCGGTGAGCGCTTTGGTGAGGGGCGATTCGTAACGGCGACGTAACCCCAGCTCTTCCATGCTGCCCGCGTGATCGGCGTGACTGTGGGTAACGATGACGTTATCGACGTCGTTCATGCTCAGGCCAAACTCCGCCATCTTGACCGGAAGTTTGGTTCCCAAATCAACGAAGACCACGGTCTCACCTTTGACGATGACCATGTTGCTCTGAAACTGATTTTGGGCGAATGCCGAGCCGCAGCCCCAGAACCCCACGCGCAAAACGCCGGGTTTACCAACGAGGGTTAGGTTCTTGTCCCACTTCCACGTGCCAAGTCCTGGAGCACGCAGGTGGGGGCGGTATTCGCCGAGATCTAGAGCTAGCCTTTTCATCCTAGTAATTATCGGTATTTTTACTTTTTTTCTGAAGTGACGCTTGGCGTCTTAATTACTTTGGGCCGGAGCCTTTTCCACCCTCCGGTAAGGGTTAAATAAAGTAAACCGTAGAAGGTCAAAGTGGCCCCGCCGGTAAGGTAGGGACGCCCCAGTGGTTGTAGCCAGGGTGAAACCAGGTGGGCGCCCACCGCCGCCAACCCCGCCGAGAGTAAGAAGCGGACGTAGCGCCGGTAACTTAAGTGCAAGGGTAATTTTTTTTCGAGATCACGGTGTAAAAAATAATACTCCACATACGCAGAAACGCTGCTGACCAATCCCAAAATCACCGCCGTCTGGTGCGGCTCCAACGCAAAGTGGGCGGCCGCCCAAAACACCGTACCGATCCCCAACACGGCGCTGACCGCCATCCGCACAAAAGCAAATTTAGCGGGCCGTTTGGCTTCGCCCCGGGCCCAAAACACCGACGCCAGCAACCGACTCTCCGCCGTGGCTAAAATTCCAATCGAGGACCCGGCGAGAATGGCCCACACCAGGTAAGTGTCTTGCAGACCAAATTTTCCGGTCTGAAATACGGCGCCCACAATGTGATTGCCGAGCAGCACCTGAGCGACGACCGAAGGCACAATGAAAAAGAGCAGGCGATCGCGACTACTCGCGACGCGTTCGCGAATCTTTTCGTCTCGCTGCTCAACGCCCGACTCACGCGACAATTCGGGAAGTTGAGAAGCGGTAATCGCCATGCCAAAGAGCGATAGGGGGAGCAGGCTTAGCGTTTGGGAATAGGCAAACCACGAAACCACTTGGGCGCCCAAAAAACTGGATAGGATCTGATCGAGGTACGCGTTGATCTGCGCCACCCCCCGCGAGAAAAGAGCCGGCGCAAAATTTTTGGCCATCTCCTTTTGCCCTTCCACCGGCCCACGGCCCCAACTTAGGCCGCGGTTTAGTTTTAGGCTAAGTGGCAACTGCACCAACCACTGCAACGCCGATCCCGCGACAATTCCCCAGGCGGCGATCATCACCAGCTCCGCGCCAGAAACCACTCCTCGGGCGCCGTTAGTGGGGGATGCCCCCCACATTAAAAAGGCGATAATGGCCCCGTTCCACACCACCGGGGCAAAGTAGGAGAGAAAAAAACGGCGGTGGCTATTTAAGATGCCCAGACACCAAGCCGACAGCACTAAAATTCCGGTACCTGGAAACAGCACGCGAACTAAGCGGATACAAAGCGCCCGCACTTCACCTTCAAAACCGGGAGCCAAAACGTCAACGAGAACGTCAGCCCCAAACCAGCCGACTAGGCTCAAGATAAAGGTGACGCCAAACAACCACGCCAAAGTTCTAGTGGCCACCTCGGTAGCCTGCGCGGTCTGTCCTTTCCCGAGCAGACGGGAGTAGACCGGAATAAACGACGCCGACAGCACCCCCTCCCCAAATAAATTCTGCATCAAATTGGGAATGCGCATCGCCGCGCGGAGTGCTCCGGCGGCATCGGAATTTCCCAAGTAGTAGGCAAACACCCGCTCACGGATCAAACCCGCAACGCGCGACAGAAAGATTCCCGCCCCTACGGCAATAGCGGCTCGATTTATTCTCATTGATTACCCCGTCCGCGCCCTAACGCTCCGCGCGCTTTTTTTGCTGCGAAAAACGCCGAAAGAAAGTTATTCTGTAAGTAGCAATACGCCTCATTCTATTCTTTTCTCGAATTGGTATAAAAAGACTTTCTTCCAGCCCCGACATCTGACTAAGGGTCCCCCAAAATGGTGAGAGATACAAAACCTGAAGCACCGCTTTATCTTATCGTTCAACGTGGCCAAGGGCACCCTATGGCTTGGCGGGTTCGCCCGCGCGAAATTGCCCGTCTGGCCGGCCTCATGGCCGGTATTTTAGGGCTCGGGACGCTGGGCACGCTCTTCTTTTTTCGCGAACTCGAAGCCAATCGCCGACTGAACGATAGGGTACTAGCCTACCAGCTTCAAGCCGAGCTGCAGATCGGTAGCACCACGCCCCGCATGGTTGCCGCAAAGTCTGGTTCAGAAGCTAAGGCCGAACCCATTGGCGAACGCGGAAACCGCGCCCCCAACCTGGTAATTGCCCCCCACACCTCGCCGCAATTTCGCCTAGTTGATTTTGATGCGGCCACTACCAAAGACGGCTGGGAGCTACTCTTGACCCTAGCCCCCACCGCCGGGGCGATTGCCGAAGGCGAAGCGTTAATTGTGCTTGAGGCCGACGTGCCGCGCATCGGCCTTTCGACTCCCGGAAACGAAGGACGCAAGCGCTTCGCACTTTATCCGGGCAACGCTATGCTGGAGAGAATCGATGAGGCCACCATCGAAAAGGCGAATAAGAAGAAATTTAAATTCTCCCGCGCTTTGCAAATCCGTTCGACCTTCCAGCTTGGGCGCCTTTATCGGCCAGTGGCCGCCCACATCTACTTCTTTAATGCGCAAGGCCTGCTCGTCAGCCAAGAGCGTAAAACCATCGAATCCGAAGAAAACCGAGATTAAACTATGTGGTCGAAAGTCATCGTCCCCACCATTTTTTCTGAAGGGTCACGCCTGAATGGCAACTTGGCCTTCGAAGGCAGCGCACAGATCTTTGGCAGCCTTGAAGGCAACATCGAACACAAGTCGCTCGAAACCCTTCATATCGGTAAGACGGCGTGGATTCACGGCAACATTATTTCCAACGGGCCCGTGATCATTGAAGGGCGCGTCGAAGGCAACATCACCTCGGCGACCAAAGTGCGCGTGCTGGGTTCAGCGGTGATTCGCGGCGATATCAGCGCTCCAAGGGTTGAAGTGCGCCCCGGCGCGCAGATGGAAACCCAGTTTAATGTAGGCGATCTTCCGCTCCTTAAAAAAGCTGCATGAAGCCCGTAATTCTCTTTTTAACTCTGTTCTCCCAATTCAGTTCGGCGTTGACCGTGAGCGAGCGAGAATCTCCCCACGCCTTGTTCATCGACCGCAACGTGGTTTTGTTAGATAGTGACGGCAACGAAGCGGCGGTAAAAGTCGGTGACTCGGCCCGCAGCCCCCTCGGCATTTTTGTAGCCCTGACGCCAAAAGGATCTGGCCAATTCTCGATCGCCTATTGTACCGCCACGCACCTGAAGGGTGAATTCGTGGCCCTCGCCGCGCATTGCATTCCGGAGGCCGGCCCGATTACGACTTGGCTCATCTTCTACGCAAAAGACGGTAAACGGCAGATTGTTCCCGTGTACCAATACATTTTTAAGGGCGAGGGTCACGAAGACGTGGCCATTGCTCGACTGCACGAGGAGGCGATTCCCATGTGGGATGAGGCCGACTACCGCACCTACCCTTTTGAAAAATCGCCAGATTCGCCTGACATTGCCGTGAGTCTCTGGAGTTACAGCCCGCTGGTGCACTTTCCTAAGTTTCAAAAGAGGTATCCGGGCCGCGCCGGCATGGTTTACCAGCCCAATCGTTGCGTTGCTTCCCAATTGCTTCCCCGCATCGAAGCGCGCCACAAGCGGCTAAAACGCAAAACCGGCGAAATGCTTTTCGGCGCCAAATTCAACGCAAAAAAACACCTGTTTATCGATAAGTGTAAAAATAAAATTGTGCAGGGCAACAGCGGTTCGCTGATCACGCACGGAAACAACTTCAATTTTAAGCTAGGCATCCTACATTTTGTATTAGGCGACCACGAAACCGTGTGGAAACAGATGGTTGAAAACGGCATGGCCAACGACCCCAACACTGATCTTTTCTATTTTGGCGTCGACGGGAAATCCGAAAAAATTGACCAGCACATTGGCAGCTACTCGCTTGGCGCCGGCACCCTTTTCGAAGTGATCGAGAAGCGCAACCCGGCCGCCCTTCCCAAAAACTAAAATCATCTATTTCAAGGTTTCGAGAATGGTCCGGATCTCAGAAACCGGCACCGTAAAGTTTCGGCCGCAAAACTGACAAGTGATGTGCGCCGGATCTCCCTGCAAGATCATTTCAGAAAGTGTGGCCTTACCCAAAATCGTTAAACTGCGGTCGACCCGCTCTTGCGAGCAGCGGCATTTATAGAGGATGGGAAAGTCATGAACCACTTCGGTAAGTTCGGGGTCGTGGGAAAAGGGAACGACCCACTCTTTTAACGACGATTTTCTCGCAATCAACTCCGAGAGTGCTTTTACCTTACCGGCATTTTTTTCAAGTTCAGACAGCACCTTATCCGTGGCCCCCGGCATCACTTCTAAAATCACCCCGCCCGCCGCCAGCACCTGACCCGCTTCATTCATCTGCACCGTCAGTGAAACGATCGACGGCACCTGGTCAGATTGAAAAAGGTAATACGCAATGTCTTGCGCGATTTCTCCCTTCCACAGCGGAACCAGGCCAATGTGCGGCTGTTTTTGAAACGGCTGAGTGCGCGTCACCTGCAGGTCGCCTTTGCCAATGGCGGTCGGCAAATCGAGGTGGCCGTCTTTAAGTTTGAGAGCAACCTTGGGGTTAGCGCAGTACGCCCGCGTGTGCGATTCGTAAGTGGCCTCGGCAAATAAGGTGCCCAAGGGGCCGTCGCCCTTAAAATAAAGTCCTACGGCCTGCCCCTCGCGCAGCTGCGAGCTCATGAGTAGGGCGCCAGTAATAGCTCGGCCCACGGCCAAAGTGGCTAACGGGGAGAGGCCCTGTAATTTTTGGGCTTCGCGTACGACTTCGGTGGTGTCGGCGGCGGCCGCGCGTAACAACAGATCGGAACTGAAGTAGCGGTGAACTTTTGACTCTTTTGGCATAGACGGCCCAGTTTGTTCGTCACCGATCATTTGTCAACTGGCCGCGCTCGCGAAAAGTGAACTCCCTTTACCGCGTCAGTTAACCTTAAAACGAACGACCAACGAAACGGGAACGTAGGGGTTTTGCAGCGAAGCGGGAGAGTAGCCAAACTCGCCGTGTTTGGTTGTTTTGGGAATAAAAAGTCGAGTGTCGAAATTTCCTAAGCTCGCGGTATGTCGATTCGCACTATTGTCTTGGGCAACGCCTTGCGCGGCGAGGTCGCCGATGGCAACTTCGGTTACCGCGAGGTTACGCAATGAATCTTTTTCCTTAAACGATAAATTACGCACTTCGCCAGTCATCCCGAGTTGCTGACTAAAGCGCTGCCCGGCAATGAGCAATGTCTTATCCACCTGAACTTCGCCTTCGAAAACCACCACGTCGAGTTTTGAGTTTTCGCGGCCAACCGTGGTAACCAACTCAGTACCGCGAACCGCCAGCACCGAAGACTTGGTTCGAATAAAAAATTTTCCTTTTCCGCTCGGCGATTTTTTTACCGACGTGCGCATCGAACCCAACTCTAACTCAAGCTCGCGCGGCGAATCGCTGGCCAGATTGGCGGGGTAATTGCGAATGCGAATAGCGCTATCTTCACCGACGTCGATAATTGAGCGGTCGGTCATCAAGATTTTAACCCGACTTCCGCCGTCGGTTCGAATCACTTCGCCGGCGTAGACCAGGTCACCGTAATTTAGCCCCCGTTCCGCCGCTTTCGCCGTACCTACGAGTTGAACCACTTTTCCCGTCGGTAAGCCTTTCGCCCCCGGTTGCGGGCCGACGCCAAAAACGACTTGGGAAAAAAGCACGGTGATGAGAAATATTTTTCGCATGCCGAAATTTTATCTCGTTTACCGACCATTTACCATTTTTCCCAAGTAAAAAACCAATCAGCGCCGACACGTCGCGCTTAACTCTGCGCGTAATCCGCGAGACTCTTGAAAGATAGGCATTGAGGAAGAATTTTTCGCGTATAGAATTATGAATCACATTGTGCCTAGTCCGTATCTAGACCCCGGGAGGAAATTTTGTTAATCAAAATCACGATCGCGCTGAGCCTGCTTTTTGTCGTCGTACCAGAGAGCAGAGTGAATGCGGCGGTTCCCGCCCGATACGAGGCCGATGTTTCAGAAATCCAATTGGCGATTTTCAACAAAGATTTTCCTAAGGCTACGGCGCTCGTTGACGCTCTGCTGAGGGAAACGCCAAACCTTACCGAAGCCCAAGAGTTGAAAGCTCAGCTGCTTACCAGCAAAAATGAAAAGGGGGCCGTCGCCCAATACGATCGCATCATTGAAACTAAGCGGCGCGAGGGGAAACCTAAAGAGGTGGCCCAATTTGAGTTTCTGGCCGGGCGCGCCGCCTACCGCGCCAAGGACGTAAGCACGGCAGTTAGCCGCTTCAATCGGGCGATCAGCGATCCGCAGGCCGCCGGATCCGCAAACTACTATTTGGGCCTAATTGCCAACGAGCAAGGCCGAGACGACGACGCTCGCGGATTTTTTCGCAAAGCCCTCTATTCAGTTAACGAAGACATTAAGCCCGCCGCACAGTTTCAACTGAGTCAGCTCGACATGAAAAACAACCAAACCGAAGCCGCCGTGCGCGGACTGGTGCAAGCACGCGGCCTGGCTAACCGCCGAATCAAACAACGCGGCAGCTCAGCGTCCGCTAAAGACTTGGCAAATCAAATTCAAAAAGCAACGGGTAAAGAGCTTCATTCGCTCGAAGACAGCGCCTTGCTCGTGAACGCGGGCTTGATGACGGGTTACGATTCAAACGTGCTGTCGGTGCCCACCGGCAGCTCTTCGGGGTCGTCAATTCCGAGCGCCAGCTCAATGGTGGAGACACTTAACTACGGAATTATCTACGCCACTTCACCCGGCGACGAATATCAATTTGTTCCGAGCTACCGGGGCAGCTTTAACTACAACTTCAATACCGACACTCGCAATGCCCAATTTCTATTAAATGACTTCCGGGTAAACATCACCCGCAACGCCTTGGAGCCGACAAGCTACGGGCTAAAGGTCGGTGGAGTCATGGGCTTTCAGTACCAGGTAGATCCCGATACCAACAACGGCCAACTCGGAGCCTTTAGTCTCCAAGGATCAGTGGGCCCGTACCTCAAAACCCCACTTACCGATGAGTGGACTTTCACTGGAGATCTCTATTTTCAACCGAAGAAGATGTTTCTCGACGACTCATTTTCGGCGACCCTGCGGGAATCAGGTTGGGAGCAATATGCTCGTGCTTCAGTGATTGCGACCAACACCACCACTTACTGGAACCCGGGCATCTCGTTAACCGGATACTGGACGCAGACCAACGGCGAAGAGTTCCGCGGCCGAAGGATCGCGATAGATTTTGGAAACACCGTATATTTCAATCGCCATTGGATTGCGGGAGTGAGCGCCGGCATCGGCGCCGCGTGGTATCCCGATCGCCTAAACGGCATTCGTCGCGACCAGGGCATCAACGTGATCGCCAGTTCCGGTTACCAGTTAACCGACGAGTTTAATATTCTGGCGACGGTGAGCTACGTGGATAACTTCTCAAACGTAAGCGCTTACCGCTTTAACCGGGTGATTGCCGCCTTGGGCGGAAACTACGCGTTTTAAAACTTATTGGGCGGTGGTGGCGGGAATTCAGATAATAACTCAGGAATGAGTTTGTCTTTTTCTTCGAATCGACCCATCAACCAACTGGCGAGCTCCGCTTTATCGTGCGGTAGACTTTCGATGGGAAAGCGACGCACATGAACCACAAAGAGATCCACCCTTCCCTGTATCAGCTGCCATACCGAGGGGATGCCTTGGGGGTAGGCGATGGTGATGTCGTAAACCGCAGTGGCGTAATCGCGCAGTCCGCTCACCGCCGCCACAAACCCCTTAGTGCGCGGAACCAAAACATTTTCGGGCGCCGGCAAGCCGCGTTTTTGCGCAAACTGACGAGCCGCCTCCCATTTTTTCCGAGTCAGGCGAGTGCCCTCAGAAAAAGAGATTAACCAAAGCGGAATCTGAAATCGGGCGTATTTGGCAAAGGTGGCCCGGATCATTCGCTCGTCATTTTCCCAATTCCGCTTCAAAAACAGACAATCTAAAAACCACATGCCCCAGCCAATGCCGGGCACATATTTTAGCGCTTGTTTCACCGCAAACTTCATGTCGCCCAGGCGCCCTTTGCGCCACGCCAGACTCCAAAGCGCCACGATGTCGGTCATGCACTGGTGATTGCAAATGATGATGGCGTTCTCTTCAGCGGGAATTTCATCGCCGCGAAAAACGGCGCGAATGCCGTATAGCCCTTCGGTCCACCAGCGCCCCAAGCCCCACCAACTGCCGGCGCAAAACGTATTGAAATTGCGAAACCGTTTAGAGGAAAAAGGGCGGATGATAAGGCTCGCCATTTGGCACGCGTTGGTAAAAAGCAGGGTGCTACCCAGTCCAAGCGTAGTGAGGGTGGCTTTGAGATTGCCCAGCAAACGGGGCCCTAGGGAACTAAAATGGCTACGCTCGAGTTGTACCACTGTGTGTCGATAGCAGACCCGCAGAAAAAAGGGTAGGCCTTCAAATCACGAAGGGCTTAGTCCCGTTGCGATACCGCCATGGCGCGATCTAACGCTTGGATTTGAGTCTGAATTTGCTCGTCGCTCAGCCCCTCGGTCCCGGTTTCTAGGCGTTCGAGAAAGCTCTTGGGCGGAACGCGGTTCATGACTAACGGACCGGCGTAAGCCCCGGTGGCCACCGGCGTATGGCCGCCAATCTCTTGCGTACGTTTAATGGTAAAATCGCGGATCTCTTCTAACGATAAAAAACCATCTTTCACGCCATCGACGTAGCCGTCGGCATAGCCAATCAAAGATTTCCAGAGCGCATGGCCAAACGCGCTGCCGGCGCTACCGTTAGGCGTGTTCGGCTGGTCGGGATCGTTGCCGGGTCCGGTTGACGAAGTTTCAGAACCTAAGCTGGACCCCATCACGAATAAAGTGCGCCCCTCTTTTTGCCAGTTTAACCAAACGTCCTTCTTTTGGTTGAAGGCATTGACCAGCCCGCCGGAATAGCAGGCCATGGTAAGGATTACGATCTCTTTGGCTTTAAGGCTTAGGGCATTGTCGCGAATTTCGTTGTAACTCACGCCGACGCCCAATCCGCTGGTAGAGCCATGGCCGCTGGAATACTGCACGAACATATCGCTCGGCGTGAGTAGACTTTTAATTCGGTTCCATTCCGATCTAATTTGCGAACCGGTAACCGACGAACCGGTCATTTTCGTGCCGACGTAATCGCCGCCTATTTCTTTAGTAAAAACATCATGGGTGTGCAGAACGTCATATTTCACTTCGTTGTGCATCATCGACGGATCATTCGATCCGGCCGCACCCCAGCCGAAATAGTACTTTCTTCCTGAGTATTCTTGACCGGTAAGCGAGCGAAGCTGAAGGCGCATCGACTGCAAAAGTGGCAAGGCATTACTCTTAGCCAGCGAAGCCGATTGAGCGCGTGAGTAACCGTAAAAAGTGGTGTTGCCGTACTTCGTGGCGAAGCCGGTCAAGTGGCCTTGGCCACCGCTTGGTTTCTTAAACTGCACTTGATACAAGTCCCAGTGAAAAGGGCCGTGATCTTCTTGGCTGGTGGAATCCAGCGCAGACTGGCTCGCGAACACTTTTTTCGCGTCGACCCCTTCGCCACTTTTGGCGTAGAGGGCAAGCAGCGCCTCCCCATTCTGCAAGATGAGGAACTTAGTGTTCTCCTGGCTCGCCTCTTGAACCACCCGGAAACCATCGGGCACGGTTAAACTCACCACGTCGAGACCAAGCTCTTGGCCTTGCGTCGGTAGTGGAATAACGAGAGTGATTAAGACAAGCAACCAAGCCGGATTCAATTTCATGTGGGGCTCCATTGAAATAGAGAAGAGGTCTCGAGATTTAGAATCTCAGTCCCTTTTACTTATCGGCAGAATGGAGCTTATTTCTTGAAACAGTTGTTAATGAAGGCTCTTGGCCGGGCGGAAGCCAGAGCTTTGCACGTAAAAACCAATTCCGCTAAGCGCCATGGCCGGAAATACCCAGTCCCAATGAAAACCGACCAAGGCGGGTAGGCTGGCGGTGAGAAGAAGTAACGCGACCAGACTGGTGAAGCCTTGCAAGCGCAGGCAGCGTCCGGCAATGAGCAGACCAATTAAAAAGGTTTGCACGGCCGTAAGATCAACTTCCTGATGCGCAAAGGCCATTGCTTGCCAAGTAAGCGTAGGCTCGGGAATCATGCCGGCCCGCGTCCACGTAAACTCAGGGTATTTAAACCACTGAAAAGGAAAGTGGCGGCCACTACCGATAAAAAGTTTGGCCAGCGAGGAAGCCGCAAATAAATTCAACGCGGCAATTGACCACAGCCACAATGCTTTAGGGTGACGAAACCAACGTCGTTGGTAGGCAAAGAAGACAATCAGGGTGCCGGCCGCCCACTGGTAGGGATGATTCGGCAGGCCAAGGCCACTTTGAGCGCAGTAGGCGGCGGCCCCTAAGCACACCAGGGCCGTCGCACCGGACGGCTTATCTAAAACATCGAAAAAGGTTCCACTGCCGGCCGTGGTTATCGCCAACGCTTCTAAACGGGCTACCCGCAATTCAACCGAGTCGCTATCCAAATTGGGATTCATTGCGAAATTCTATATCGACTCGAGAAAGATCCAAAGCGGTTCGGCGTTTTCTTGAACGTAGTGAGGGATTTGCGATTCGGCCGGGTTGTTGGTTCCCGAAATTTCAACCGCCATCGCAAAGGTGCGGTACTTCCAATAGTAGTAATCGGCGCTGGCGCCTTTGGCGATGTACAGCAGGTGCGGAATTTGTCCGTATTGGTAGCCATTGGTGGCCGCCATTTTTTTTGCCACATCGTGAAAGCGGGCCGCATCTTGCGACGACACGGCATTCATCGTGTAAGACCATGGGTACATGTAAGTGCCAATCGCCGAATGGTAATCTAATCCCCCGGCAAAGTGGTGGGCGGCAGTGAAGTCGATCAGCGCTTTGATGCAGGGGTTAGGATTGCGGCTGGGTTGCTCAGGCCACGGGTACTCGCGGTTAGGGTCGACGCCGTTAGCGTAACGACTACGACGCGAGTAGCCATCGGGATTCACAACCGGAACAAAATAAATAATGTGGCTGTCTAAAATTTCGGTAAGGCGCGCGTCGTTTCCGTATCCGTCCAACAATTGATCCATCAAGCCAAATAGCACTTCGACCGTGATCAATTCATCGCCGTGAGTGGCCGAGGTGAGCAATACTTCTTTCTTTATGCCCAATTTACGCCCTTCCATTTTAAGCGCAAAAAGGGGGCGCCCTTCTTTTGATTTGCCGTAAGTTTCGATCTGGACCAGATCGAAAAAACTGGCCTCCATTTTTTTC
Organism: Pseudomonadota bacterium; assembly: GCA_043718025.1. Lineage (GTDB taxonomy): Bacteria > Bdellovibrionota > FAC87 > UBA2466 > UBA2466 > JBGSST01. The sequence goes on along the minus strand of JAYSWN010000010.1, from coordinate 2,292 downwards.
AAATGGGTCTCGACGCTCGCCAAGGTGTGATAACCGCGCCGGTCGCTACGGCCCAAATCTCGCGTTTTAGCGTCGATATCTAGTTCAATTAACTCGGCCTGAGGAGCCAGTAACTTGAACTGAAGCACGTCTGCCGCCGGCACAATGATCTCGAAGCCTTTTTTAACCTTGGCGAAGACCTCGTAGCGGTTTGATATCGCTGGCATCGCCGCCAAGTCTCGACCGGTAACTAAATAGCGGTTTAACGGAGGGTCGCTCGAGAGGCTTCTAAGCGACCAAGGGGTGAAGGAGAGAAACAGGAGAAGCAAAACAAGCAAGCGTTTCATAGACCTCAAGCGTAACGCGAAAAATGAGACACCCCCGAAATTTGCAAAAGTGGCGTTAGCGTTGGTTAAGGCGACTCAGTTTTGGCGAACCGGCTACTTCGGCTTCGCGGAGGGGACTGCATTCGGCTTGCGCGCTGGCCACGTTCCCTTTGTGGCACTCTCAATGCCCACATTTTTCTGGGGCAGTGAAGCGGGGGAAGGCTGTCCTATTGCCGCCGAAGGGGCCGCGGTCGGAGAGACGGCTACGGGAACAGACGGGGATTGGGCGCCGGTTGCAGTGTCCTTTTCGGAGTTGGGCGTAGTCGATGAGGCCACCCGAGCGCAGGCGGCTTCGAAACCTGAGTCGCACGAGGCTTTAAAGAGGCTGGCCGACTGGGCCGCATTGCCCTGTGCTTCATAAACTTGGCCCATTAAACTGAGTGACTCTCCAAGGTAGGGGTCAATCGAACCTTCTTTATCGCGCTCGACAATGCGTTGCAGGTATTTGATTACCCCGGCGTAATCTTTTTGATTAAATTTCAGATAGCCCATGACTAAAAGCGGCTTGCTCGATTGCGGAAAAAACGTAAGCCAGTTATCGACGGAAGCAACCGCCTTGCCGATCTCTTTCTGCGACAAATAGATGTAGGCCTGGTTTTCTAAAAACCATTCGTCGTTAGGCGCCAAGGCCAATCCCTTAGTAATGGCCTCGAGCGCTTCCGCACTGCGATTTTGTTGCAGCAAGGCTTGCACTTCTAACTTGTACCCCACCGGGTCGCCCGGTGCGTATTCAGTTTGCAGCGCCTTGGCCAAGATCAAAGTTTTTTCGGGCGGCTGTTTGATTTCGCGAAATTCAAGGTACAAGCTGGCGGCTTCAACGAACAGCTCTTTACTATGGCGCCCTTCGCGAATCGCCAGGTCTAGGGCATTTAATTCGCCTTCAACCTCTTGGGTTAGATTGGTACGCAAAAAAGTATTGATCAGTCGAACGTGCACCAGCGGCGACACATTCGCGATGGCGCGAGCTTTGCGGTACTCCACTAAAGCCTCATCGTAGCGCCCTTGTTTTGAGTAAAGACGGCCTAGCTCTAAAAGAGTATCCGCGTCAGTCGGTGTATTTTTCAGAGCCTCTTCAAGGCGCGCAATTTCGGCATTGATATCAACCGGAGCTTCGCTTTGCACCACCGTAACGGGAGTGGCTTTTACGGTTGGCGCTTTATCCTTATTAGAAATGGAGACGTAGACCAGGCCCAATATCCCCAAAGCCGCCATCAAATTACGCGCGCGTTTACTAGGGGGGCGAAGAGATAAATTCGGTTTCTTTAGGCCGGCGAGTAACCGCCATGGCTTAGCCTTTGGCTCATCTTGGGCCACTTTATCCGAAACGTCGTCGCGGTCAGAGGCGAGCTCGGCATCGCTACTTGGCTCCGAAGTCAACTTGGGCTCTTTGCGAAGTGCATCGGCAAAAGAATTTACCCCCTCCTCTTTTTTGCGTTTGGCGGGTTTAGATTCCTTACGCACCGGCACTTCGGTTTCGGCGCCAAGCTGACAATCTAAAATGGTGTTGCCCACCTGCAGGCGATCGCCGTCTTTCAACTGACCGGAAGTGGCGGTTTCTCCGTTTAGCTGAGTTCCGTTCAGACTCTTCAGATCCTCGAACGTTAAACGGCCCGTGCTCGCATCAAAATGCAATGACACATGAGAGCGCGAAATGCGCGCGTCGGGAATCACTACGTCGCCTTTTGAGCGTCCAATGACAACTACGCCTTCACTCAAGGCAATGATCTTCCCTTTCTCCTTGCCTTCAATCACGACAAGACGGGGACCCGGTTTTGGTTCTGAGCTCATCAAGAAGCTTATCGACACAATACGTAAATAGCTTAATGGGGTGTGAATACCCGGCGACTTTGTCGCCCCCCTTTTCCCCAGCGAAAATGTCGCCCCCCACTAAACTAAGCCTCTGAAATTCATCATGAGTTGGGGGGCG
>JAYSWN010000090.1:0-4507 GCA_043718025.1 Pseudomonadota bacterium | reverse complement strand
ACCACCGACAATTGCTGCTTGGGTACGGGGTCGTTAGGCAACGACAACGCCAGCCATTTCCACTCGCGCACCGCCTCTTCGTAGCGCCCCAGTTTATGAAGAATTCGGGCGCGGTTTTCACGGTAACGCACGTCGTGTGGCGAAAGTGCCACGGCGTGGTCCACCGACGCCAGCGCTTTAGCTAACTCGCCCTCCATGCTGTGCGCGTGGGCCAAATTACTGAGGGCTTCGGCATAGTTTGGTTTCAGTTGAATGGCGTCGCGCAAAAAATACTGGGCGGTTTCGTACCGCCCCTTCAGAATGGCGCAAACTCCCAGATTATTTAATGCCTCCGCACCACGCCGATTCACCGATAGCGACCGGTGGAAATAGCGCTCGGCTTCGGCAAACTTCCCCTTATCCATCAGAGCGGTTCCCATATTCAGCAGCGCTTTGGCGCTGGGCGTATCGGGGCCAGAGACGGAGCCGGCCCAAAGCAGCTGCGAATCACTCCAGGTATTAATTTGCGCCGGAGTTCGCGCCGCCAGAATGGCAATTAGCCCCCCAATGATAGCGGTAGCCACGCCCCTTTTTCTTGCCGACGACCACGCCCCAACGCGGTAAATAGCCATCATTACTATCCAGGCCAGAGGCATCGCGGCCAGATAAGTGTACCGGTCGGCAAAACTCACTCTCTCGGTGGCCGCCGATAGCGCTTGGGGCAGAAGCAAAATCGTGAAGGCCCAAAAGGCAAAACGCAAACCGGGGCGCCCCTGGCTCGATAACAACCAGAAAACAGACACCGCCACGGCAAAGCCCGCATGCAGCAGAGTTGGTTCGAGTTTCAATTGGGGATAGAGCGGCGACAGATCTTGCGGCCAAAGTGACTGCGATAGGGCCCGCGCGTAGACCACCAAAGGATTTAAGAGGCGAATTACCGCCTCTTGCCCATTGAGAGGCGCCGCGATCGCCTCGCGCAGATCGCGCGCGTAAAATGCTGCAACCATTCCCGCGAACGCCGTCGCCCACAATGCTAACTCACCGACTTTAAATTTATCTTGCCGCCAACTTCTCAGGCTGATGAGCGGCCGACTGGGGAGAAAGAGCAAAAGCAACGGCAACGAAATCACAATGGCTTTGCTCAACACCGCCGCGGCAAAAAAAAGGGCGGTAAGGGCTCGGCGCTTAGTTAAAAAACAGAGCGTCGCCAATAAAGCAAATAGGGCGCTCCACAGGTGCGGCTGGCACGAGGCCCACGAAACCATTTCCACGCGCAGTGGATGCACCGCAAACCAAAGGGCCCCCGCCGCCGCCGCCGCCAGCGTTGCCGCGCTTATCGGCAGCATTTGAAAAAGAAGGATGAAAAGAAGGCCCACATTTGCAGCGTGAAGCAAAATGCTTACGCCGTGAAAAACCGTTGGCGAAAAACCGAACCACTTTGCTTGTATCCACATGAGCTGCCAGCTCACCGGGCTAAAGTTACCCAGTGAATCTGGCCGCCAAGCGGCGCGAAGGCTTTCACTAAACGAAAGATGAAAAAATGGATTTTTTAAAAAATTAGAATTATCGTCCCAGTTAACAAATCCATTCGACAGCGAAGGCGCAAACAGAATCAAAGTGAGTGAAAAAAGGACAAAAATCGGCAGCAACGGGGGAACGGTGAACTTTTTGACTTGGGCCATCTGACGACGTTAACCGTTGCCGGCGGCGCTGTCATTTTGCAGAGCGGGAATTAAACTCCATCCATTGCTTCGATAACGGGTGGTGAAAGCCAATTCGCACCGCGGTAAGCTCGAGTGGCGCATCACCTAGCTGATGAGTTTGTACTTTTCCTAATTTTTTATCGGGCAAATAGAGTTGTTCTCCACAAATGGGAAAACCCAATTGCCAAAGGTGCACCCGAATTTGGTTGGTGCGCCCGGTCAAGGGCCGAACTTCGAGCAATGTCGTGCCGTCGGAGTTACGTTGCAGCACTTTAAATTGCGTCTCGGCGGCACGGCCACCCTCGGTAGCGCCACGGGACCCTACCTCTAATGTGTCTTCGCTAATGGCCAGATTGCAGACAAAAGACTCTTCAATTGGCTGCCCCTGAACCCGCGCCCGATAAACCTTTTCTACCTCTCCCCGTGTGAACTGCGGCTGCAATATTCCCGCAAAATGCTTGCTGCGCGCGACGACCATCACGCCTGCAGTATTGGCATCAAGGCGGTGTGCGGGTCGTGGGCGGTTTGGGGCATAGAGCTCATCTAAGAAATACTGCAAGGTATTGCGATTGTACCTTCCGCTGGGATGAACGGGCAGCGGCGCCGGTTTGTCGATCACCAGTACGGCCTGGTCTTCGTACAAGATTGTGAGGTCGGCGTTAACGTCAGGCTCACTCTTCAATGGCGACGCATGCAGATAGCGCTGGCCCGATTTTGCAACCGTATTTTCGGTCACCGGATTGTGTTTAGAATCAAAGAAACGCCCCGCTTTGAATTCTGCCTCCCAATAGGACACTGGTACGTGCGGAAAAATTTGGGTTACGAACTGCAATAGGGTTTGCCCGGCAAACTTGCCGGGAACTTTTATGGGCCGAAAATTTACGTAGGGCACACTTCCCGGCAAGGGATGACTTAACTCTTTTAGTTTTTGGTGCCGCCGGTTAATCGATTCGGCCATCTGCCGGGCCGTGCTTTTAAAACAGTACGGGCACGATTTTCCATCCACGAAACGGTCGTCTTTTAACTCCTCAGCCGTCAGCGGGGTTTGACAGGCAAAACACTGTCCATTGGGGGTTTCGTTAAGGCTGGGGTCGACGCCGACCCGTTGGTCAAAAACGAAGCAGTCGCCGGTGTAGTGATGTTCACCCACCTCTTCAAAATATTTGAGGATGCCACCATCGAGCTGAAAAACATTTTTAAAACCCTGGCTCTCCATGTAGGGACCGGCCTTTTCGCAGCGAATGCCGCCAGTGCAGAACATAACGATGGGATTGTCTTTTAAATCTTCGGCCAGCCCCCTTACGGCCGCCGGAAATTCGCGAAAGGTTTTTATACCGATGGGCAACGCATTTTGAAACGTTCCCAACTTAATTTCGTAATCATTGCGGGTGTCGAGCAAGGTAATGGGGCGTCCTTCGTCGAGCCATTTTTTCAGCTCTTTGGGCGGAAGTTTGGGTGAAGTACGCTTGCCCGGATCAATACCCGCCACGCCAAACGCGATGATCTCTTTTTTAATCCGCACCAGCATGCGGGTGAAAGGCTGATGATCGCTGGGGCTAATTTTTGGCTCTAGGTCGTGGAGCCCCGGTAGAGCGCGCAACTCGGTCAAAAGCAGATCGATCGATTGTGGATTGCCGGCCACAAAAAGATTAATGCCTTCGCTACTTAATAAAATGGTGCCCTTTAAAGCCGCCCGTTTGCAGAGAGCGGTGAGACGGTCCCGCAACGGCTTAAGATCAGCCATTGGTACGAACCGGTAGGTCGAAATATTTATAAAAGGGCTTAACACGGGAGGTGTATTTACCCTTTCTCGCAAATGGTGCCTAGCTACTTTTGCGCCGTTTGTCTGGGTGCGCCGTGGGTTTGGCTAAAAAGGGGGTAGGATACCGCTGGTTTTTAAACTAAGGAGCTGAAAATGAAACAATTCACTGCAGTAGTAGTAGCTAGCTTACTCTCCCTTTCGGTCATCGCGGCCGATCCCCCAAATACCGAAGCCACCGCGCGCGCCAAGGAACAAGACAAAACCGTGGCAGCCGAATGGATGAAGCACATGGGCCCGGTAGAGGGGCACAAGGCGATGAACCCGATGGTCGGTAATTTTAAGTACAATCTAAAGTACTGGATGGCCGCCAACGCTAAGCCTGAGGAGTCGAAAGGCACGGCAAAGGGGAAATGGATTTTAGGCGGCCGTTTTCTTCAGCAGGATGTAAAAGGCAAGTCGATGGGCAAAGATTTTAACGGCGTCAGCACCATGGGCTACGATTCGTTGCGCGAACAGTATCAAACCTCGTGGGTCGACAGCATGTCGAACCACATGATGATTGGCACGGGCACCTACGACGCCACCACCGCGACGTTCACCGAAACGGGTGATTTTTCTTGCGCCATGACCAACAACAAAAACCGCCCTTACCGCACCGAAATCAAAGTGGCCGACAAAAACACGTTTAGCCACTCGATGTACATGAAAGACGCCGAGAACAAAGAATTCAAAACGATGGAAATTCAATATACCCGAGTGAATTAATTTACTCCGCCATTGCGGGGCGGGAAGCCAGGGTATCTGTAGGGCGCTTTTGCATTTCAAAGCGTTCTTATGCTGCTCTGGCCCTCGCCCACGCCATCGCGATGAGGAAATTCAAGTCCCAATCGGCACGAAACTATTTAAACTTCTTTGCCACCCAAGCAGAATTCACTTCCAGAAAATCAGGAATAAACCACGAAGTGGTTGGCCGAGTATCGGTACCCGTGACTGCCTCGCCCACCGTAACCGTTTTGATCCCCGCATCCAGCGCCGAGCGAATTCCGACCGACGAGTCTTCGAA
>JAYSWN010000089.1:0-11460 GCA_043718025.1 Pseudomonadota bacterium | reverse complement strand
GAAGAGGGACGTCGACAAAACCAAGCAGGCCAAAGGTTGCCGCGCCTGCTACGCAATGACAGGAACGCGGCTCTACATAAGGTTTTGAGACACCCTCTGAGGAAATGTTCTGGCGTTGAAGCGTCTCTGATTTGGTGACAAAAATCGGCAGCTAAAGTTCACCCAAACCCATTGCATCTAATCGTCGATAAATGCTATCAAGCTGGTCCTATGAAATTTTTACAATGCTGGTTGGCGGTAGCCCTGATTACGGTTGGTTGTTCGGGTAAAAAAAAGGACGCCTATCCCAACATGGAAAAGCCGAATAAAGGCGACCTTATTCGAGCCATTATTGCCAACGATCACCGGGCCTTTGATGGCGCGCTACTAAGAGGCGCCGATGTAAACGAGAACATTGGCACCGCTAGCAACGAAATCACCCCGCTGCTTACCGCCGTTGCCTACGATCACCAGCAAATGGCATTCGACCTTATTGAACGAGGGGCGGCTACCCATCCAGCTTACGAAGGGTTTACCGCTAAAGATTTTGCGTACGAGATCTCCGGCGACTTTACCAAACTGCGACGCACCTTAAAGCGTTACGAAATTAAAAAGACTACGCCGTCTACGGAGGCAAAATGAGCCATCTTACGACTTTGCAACGAGCTTTGCTGGGCTGGTCGCTCACCTTTACCCTTTCCGTAGGCGCCGACAATGCTCTCCCCCAACGCTTTCCGGCCTCGGTTGCGCAAAGCGATAGTATGGTTTTCGAAGAGATCACCAAGGCCAATCTTCTCGCCGACAAAAAAAATTGGGGCAAGGTTTACATCATTGACTGGGCCAATCGCGCCCACGAGAAGCTGCAACGCCAGGGCATAAGCCTAACCAAAGAGCAGTGGCAGCTCGCTATCAACGAAAAGATTGTTCAGTATAACGACCAAGCAAAACTGCTCGACGACCCCTCACAAATGGCGACCCGTGGTTTTGACTACGTCACCCTGGCCGTCAAAGTGGCCGGTGGGTTTAGTTCTATAGTTCCGGGTACCGCCGGCGTGGCGGCCGCGGCTGAATTGGGAGTAGAGATAACGCGCGATCAATGGAAGATCTACGCCGGCCCTAAAGCCCAAGCCAAGCACCAAACCGAACTTCACTCGGTGGCCCTGCACGCCGATAAAGTTTTGCGCACCGCTTATTCCACCGGAAAAAATAATAGCGAATACAGAGATGCCTTTAATCAAACTATTTCATTAGATAGTCGCGCTTTTATCGGCGTGCCGGCGTTAGAAAACATTAAGATTAACCAAGCCTATTACATTCAATTGGGCGTCGAAAAAGCCGGCGAAGACATCGGCAAAGTGCTCTCACTGCTTGAACAGGGCATTGACGCGAACGGACGGTTGGCCCTTAAACTCCCAGAAATTCAAAAAATATCGGATAACCTTCAGACCAATCTCACCAAAGAGATCCAGCAAGGTACGCAACACATTATTAGTTACTTTGAAGGCAAAGAGAAAACACAAATTCTGGCCGCCGAAGCCGCCGCCAATCGACAGTTGCGGTGGGATGCCGCTGGCTCTTCCGTTTTTCTACTTTCGGGCTTTATGGGCGCCATCGACCCAACCGCCGGTCGTTACGCTCAAGGCATTGGCTCGGCTACCATTCAAATTGCGTCGGCTATCGGTAAATTTCAAGATGTGTTAGGCGGAGCCGTGAACCCGTCCAAAATTCTGATGGGCTCTTTAAACCTGGCGGCGGGCATCGGCATGGCGCTGCAAGGGGCAATGTCCTTGATATTTGGCGGCCCCTCCGACACCCAGATCATTTTGAAACAGCTGGGGCAGATCAGCGAACAAATTCTTAGTTTGCACCAAGCAATGAATTCGCATTTTGAAAGAATTGACCGAAACCTAAACAACATTCTGCTCGGCATGCACCACGGCTTTCTTGAAATAAAGATCCAGCTCGCCAATCAGTCGATTGAAATAGAAAAAATAAAGCTTGCCCTGAGCCACCTCGAAGATCAGATGCAACGGCTTAATTTGTCGATGTATGAGTTGATGGTAACGGGTTTTCAAGAACGCATTGTCGAACACAATAACATTTGCAGTTTTGAAAATGACAACATTTCCGAACGCGATTTTCGAGATTGTTTAGTCAGTTTGCGTACGCGCGCCGTTGACCATTCGCGAAACGCTCTTTCGGCTGGAGAATACACTTCGATTTTTGAAAACAAAGTTGGCACGGCCATTTCGGCAACCGCCTACTTTGCGCTGGGCGATGCCCTTGCAAAAGGAGTATGGAACAACATAAACACCATTGGTCGGGCGCTTTCTACCTTTCATAGCGATAGCGCACTCATTGCGATTGATCAAAACGGTCAAATCGTTGACTTGGTTAACCCTAACAGTTGGGCCTATTACGCCTCCTACTTTGCAAATTTTCTCGCCGTTCATAGCGACTATATTAAATACCTTCCCGACGAAATTAACCGCGAAACCAACTTAATCTTAGCCGAGGGTGATCGGGTTTCTACGGCCTTGAACCGCCTCTCTTCCAAACGAGATTCAAAAGAGGAGCCGCCGCAAGAACACGTTTTGCTCAAGCTCTTGGGCGAAATTCGCCGCACGGGCGACGCGTTTCATACGGAACTGAACTATGAATGGAAAAATTTTCAAGAAAACCTTGTTGCGGGACGTACAAAAACTATTGACCTCGATAAGCCCCTTGAAGAGCAGGGTGATTTAACCAGCATAGATTGGCATCCGCAAAAGGTGGTAACGATCGACGCCTGCCCTACCACGATTAAAACTGAGGGCGGAGGGTATGCGGCAAAGAGAGAGAGCCTGGGTTTTCCCGCTGGTTTCAACGCGCTGATGCCAAGCGAAGTTTCACTTCTTCGTTACTTTAATCCTGACGCCATAAAAGTTTGTTACGACGAGCTGAGCTGGGTAGAGAATCGCGAAGAGATCTCCGTGAACCCTCTATACACCTTTCCCCAACTCAATCGCCCCGGCTTAGGCCAAAACCCTCCCGAAACCCCCGCTTCAAAATTCGCCAAAAAAGTACAAGCCCTGCCGATTCAACCTGCGATTGTGGTACGGGGTGGTCACTATTGGATTCTAGCCACTCAATATGAAGCGCTGAGAGCGGCCGCTAATGAAATTGGGGTCCCGCTCGAATCCATGCTCTTTCCGATGGAGTCTTGGGTTTACGGAAAGCTTGCCGTAAAAATTAAAGTTCTTAAGATTAATCAAGCCGCCGAGCCTGATGTTCTCACCACTATCACGGTGACTCAACGTGAACACGCCAATACCCATTGGTTCATGCACGCGTTTACTACTGACGAAGGTGACATGGAGAAAAAGTTCACAAAAGACAAGAGCCAATGGCCTACTCACTTTGGACGCTGGGTATTATGGGTCAATGGCAACGGATTTCCGGCATTCAACGATAGCGGCAAAGACAATTTCATCGAGGCGACTTTAAATCAGTTTTGGGTTCAGGGAGACAAATCGACTCTACTCAAAAACACCACAGTTGCGCGAGTGGACAATGTAGATAACCTAACTAAAGCTCGCACTAGCCTCAACGACCAAGTGTCCTGGCTTCGCGGTAGTTTTGCCGGCCAATTGAGACAAGAAATGGAAAGCGGCAAGATGCGGGACAAAACAAAGTCGCTTTCGGTTTCGATAACTCTGCTTAAAAACGCACTGCAGATGGCGTTTCCCCAATCAAGCAGCCGAAATGATGAGCTGTATAGCTTGCTGTGGTCTCAGCAAAACGTGTTTAATCCCAATAAAATTGCCGACATGTTGGTCGAAAAAAAGAAGTTCAGCTTTGCCGGCAATCCAAAACTTTATGAAGACGAAAAAGTGGCAATGCAGCGCCTTGGCGAGCTGATTACCGAGTTGGTCGAAAAGCAGGGCGGTAAAGAATCTTACGACCAGCTTCGAGTTGGTCGTTTAAGCCTAGAAACTATGAAGTCAGTGTCACAAAATTTAAATCGGGGCATGGGATTGTCCGCGGCATTAAAAAGCTTTAAGCAGGCGGCCGCCGCAGCCGCCGGTAACTAGGGCTTCACCAAGCATCGAAGTGTTGAGAAAAAATCTCTCAACCCCTGATCTGATGCCCCGTGTTTCTTAAAACCAGTTTGGCCGCCTCAAAGCTTTCTCCACGCACCATCAAATAGTCTGTATCGAAAGTAGAGATCACAAAAATACTTATCTTGGCCTCGGCGAGCGGCACCGACATCAGATTTAAAATTCCGGTTAGCGAAAAATCTAGCGGTCCTTGCACCTTAAAAATGCGCCAGCTCTTTTCGGCCTTTACGCCAGCCGGCACTTTGGCCTCTTCGCACACCACCGAAAGTTCGTCGGCCGTTTTGGTAATCGACAAAAATTCATCGCCCGTTGCCCAAGCCGGCACCGCGTCTGTCGCCGCTAGACGGCACACCGCGTATGATTTTTTTAAAACCACCAAAGGCAAAGAAGTTTGGCTCATTTGGGCAGATTAGCCGTTTGATGCGGCAAACTCACCCCGATCACCAAATTATTTTTGGTTTAACGCATCGCTCACCCTCTTTTTTACCCATTGGTCCGTGCACTGAGTCAGTCGGCACGATAAAATCTACAACACTCACACTATGACCAACTTAATACGAACTTGGTTTGTTCACCTTCAAGGAGAGAACTTTGGTCCACTCTCTACCGAAGTGGTGGTGGTGATGATTCAACAAAAGCGCCTCGAGTACTGGGATTTTGTTTGGACCCAAGGGCTAGACAGCTGGGCCCGCATCGCCGACATGATGCCCTTTTCAGAAATGCTGCCGCCCTACCCCGATGCCCCCATTCCCGGCTCACCCGGAGCCGGCACCATCGTGGCTTCTATTCCCAACCCCACCCAGACCGAAGCCATAGTTTCGCCAACGGCACCGCCAAAGCCCGCCGATTCTAAAAAAGCGGTCGAAGTACGCGGCGTACGACGGCACGGACGATCACGAATCGACGGCTCGATCGCCATCAACGGCAGCGAAATCTACGAGGTTTACGACATCGCCGAAGGCGGCCTCTTCATTGTTTCGGACGTGCCCCTGGCCATCGGTACCGACGTTAAATTCATTTTCACCTCGCGATCGTTAAGCAAAGTGCTAACGATGACCGGAGTGGTCATCCGTGAAGGAAAAACCGAAGAGGGCAAACCAGGCTTCGGCATTCAATTCACCAGGGTAAACCCCGCCCACGCCCGGATGATTCGAGACTATGTGCAAAATCACCAAGACAAATAGGGCCGTTCTCATTGCGCTAGCCGCTTTGCTTTCCGTCCCGTCATTTGGCAGCTCCGCCGCCGAATGCGAATCGCTTTTTTCAAAAGAGGACTGGAGCCGCGCCCTGCAATGCACGCACGAGCTTCCCATCACTTTGCCCGAGTACCGTAAACTGCGCGTTCGCACCGCCATCGCCCTTTTCGAAAAACGCCTGCCGCTCGCCGCCCTTACCGTGATCGGCGACTTAAAGGGCGGCAAAAGCAAAGACGAACTCACCGAAAATGAAACCCGGCTGCTCGAATTGGCCGCCCTATTTCAGAAAAAAGTTCCCGCCCCCTTGCTACCCAGCTCGTTAGAACAGGCAAATCTAAGCCACGTGCCCAGCTACCTTGAAGACGAAGTGCGCTACGCCAAAGCCCGCTTTGCCCTGTCAAAGGGCGACACCAAAGCCGCCGCCACTCACTTTACCGAGATTCAATCGCACTCGCGCTACTTTCCCCTCTCGCGCTACCACCTGGCCGCCATCGCCCTGCGCGAAGACAACACGGCCCTGGCCGAAAAATACCTAGTTGGTCTTTATAGCTCACAGGTAATGACCCAGCCCTCCGAAGTGTGGCAACAAATGGTTACCCAATTTACGTTGCACTGGGGCCCGTCGTTTCACGTAGCGCTCGACGCCGATCGCATTTTAAAGAGCCAAGAACTCGGCGAGCTAGGTACCCTAGCCTTCGCCCGCTTGGCCTACGCCAAAAAAGATTTTGGCATCGCTCTGCAACACTACGACAAGATTCAGATTGGCTCGCGCTTTCGCGCTACGGCCCAGCTCGAACGCATTTGGACTTTGATTCAACTCAACCGCCAAGAGGAGGGGCAAAAAGCCGCGGTGGAGCTGGCAAAGTACAGCACCAGTTTTGAATCATATAAGGCCGAGCCCTTAGCGGCCCTGATTCTCACCGAAACGCAAAAAACCGACGAGGCACGAAGGGTACTCGAGCTTTTTGATAACCGCATCGCCGATCTCAAAGAGACGCTCAAGCAATATATCGCCGCCCCCCGCACGGTGAAACTGCCCACTTCGCTACTAGCCGACATGAAAGGCAGTGAGCTTCGCGAAACCCTCGACCGCTTCGAGGCCGACTTACAAACCGAACTCAATGAGCTCAACTCAGATACCATGCGACCTTACCCGGCGTTTCAAAAGCTGGCGTTGCGCCTTAGTAACTGGAAAAACTTTGCCGCCGAAGAGCGCATTAAGTTGCAAGTTACCTTCGCCAAAAACCAGTTAAATGCCGTGCCCGCCATCTTACGGCAATCAAAGCTCATGCTTGCCGAAACCTATTTAGAAGATCGCGAAATTTTACGCCGAGAGTTTATGGCGCGCGCCGATCGCAACCAACCCGAAATTCAAAAATTGCACGACTTACGTTTGGCCACCCTGATCGAAAAAGTTTTAAGCGTAATCGAAACGTCGTTTCCCAAGGTCAAGTCACGCCCCAATAACCTAGAGTTTCGCCAAGTAGAGTTGATGTGGGAATTGGCCTCGGCAAAAATGATCTTGGCGCAAAGCGAAAACAAACCCAGCTATACCGCCGAAGCGCTTACGTTACGCAAACAAGCTATTTCGACCATGACTCGGCTACTTAACGAAAATCCAAAATTCCCCAAACGAGCCGACGCGCTCTTTTTTAAAGGTTTTGCTGAACTCGAACTACAACGACAAGACGAAGGCCTAAAAACGCTTTCGCTGTTTCTTAAAGACTACCCTGAACACGAACACGCACCCGACGCCTACCGCATTCTGGGCGACGACCGTTTCGAAAGCGCCGACTACCAAGCGGCGGCCAACTATTTTCAACAGATCGTAGCGTTCAGCGACTCGCCAATCGTAGGCTACGCCTACTACAAAGCGGGCTGGAGCTGGTACTACCTTCGCAACTCCCCCAATGCCCTTAAAAACCTAGAGCTCGCCATGCGCTGGGCCGGGGTAGCGGGACTACAAACTTCAACCTTTAATCTCACCCGAGAATCAAGTCGCGACTACATCGCCATTTTTGCCGAAAACGAAACGGTTGAAAAAGCGTTTGCCGAATTTCCCCGGCTCTTTACCGGCGATGCCCTCAAAGAGGCGCTGTGGGATTTTGCTCGCGAGCTAGACAAAAATGGCGAGTTCGCCGCCGCCTCCAAAGTTTACGAAAAATTGTACGCCCAGAGCACGTCGGCCAAAGAAAAACTGACGCTTCAGAGCCATCTTTTTTACGATCTCTACCGGCTACGACGATGGCAAGAGATCGAACACGACATTACCTCCACCCCAAATGACGGCAGCCCCTATTTAGGGGAAGGCAAAGAAGATATCGAACCTCGCCTACGCGAAATCGCCATGGGTCAACACTTTGAGTTTCAAAAAGAGGTGACACCGGCCGCCCTAAACAGCATGGAGATCTTCGATCGCCACTACCTGCGCCTATTCGGCCAAGAGAGCAGCGCCCAGCCCGTTCATTACGAATTAGGCCTGCTGCTCCTAAACCGCAAACAGTACCAACCGGCCATCGACCAACTACAGTTGCATTGGCAGGCGTATAAAGCCACGTTGAAAGAGCCACTAAAAGAACAAGCGTTGCGCAACCTGCTCTTTGCCTTAGAGCGTAAAGAATCTAAGGGCGAAGAAAAAGCCCTTAGCGCCAACGCCGAAATGCTGCTTAGTCTCTCGACCGAGTACCAAACTCTTTATTCAAAAAATGCCAATGCCCGCGTAGTGGCTTCGCTTCGCCCCTCAATTTTTTATAAGTATGCCCGGAATGAAAAGGGCATGATGGAGAGCGAAAAACTTGTTCTCGAAAACGCCAACGACAAGATCGGCATCAAAGCGTTTCAAGATTTGCGGGTCGCTCACTTTCAAGGCAAAGAGTGGCAAAAAACGGTTGCCTGGTGCGACTCTAAACTCATCGACGAAAAAATGGCGTCACGCCGCAAGGAATTGATCTCACTACGCGGTGAAGCGCTTTTCTTCTGGGCCGAAACTCTGGGTGAGACCGACGCCGCCGCCCAAAAATTTGAAACCATTGCGGCCGATCCGCGACACGGCGAACTAAGAGATAAGTCTGCCTTCCGGGCCTTTGCCCTTTACGAAAAACTCAATCGACGTAAAGACGCTTCTCGCACGCTTGAAACCTACCTTGGTCAAGCGCGGCCCGCCGCCGAGTTAAACTCTTGGACGTCGCTAGGCGCGGTGCTTTACCAAGACGCTGGCGATTTTGAAAAAGCGCACGGCTTATGGAAAAAATATCTCACTCTGCCCGGAGCCGAGAAAGAAAAAGAGCTCTACCTCCAGGCCAAATGGAACTTGGCCCGCATCACCTACGCCGCCGGAAATCGCCGGCTAGCCAGCGAAATGATGGTTGAGCTTCAAACCGAAAGTAAAAACAATCCCGCCCAAGCCAAACAAGTCACCGCCTGGCTCGAAAAGCAAAAAGCGGTGGTGCGGCGGGAACCGGCTTCCACCCGCCAATGGAAAGAGTTAGTGGCAGCGCGAAGTCAGTTCGAAAAAATGGGCCTGCCAAAATCGGCTAAGCCCACTGAGCGGATTGCGGCGGGCAGCAAAGAGATGGCCGCGCTCGTAAAACAATTCGTCGATTTCTCTAAGACCGCTGAAGCCGAAAATTACCATCGCATCGAGGCCGCCTGTTCCATTCCCGTGCTCTATCAAGCTCTGAGCAAAAAAATCACTCTTTTGGCAAAGGGCATGAGCGAAAAGGCCAAAGAGAATGTGGTTAAGATTGTGCAGCCCATCGATGAAAAGGCAAAAGAGTTAGCCAGACCCTGCATTGATGACGGCGAAATCTCAATTCATTCGGGTCCGGCCTTTGAGGCCATTCGCAAGCAGTTTGCTGGGGTGGGTCGCAACGAAGCCGAAAAATGGGCCGGACTGATCGAACGCCTGGGGGATCCCCGGTTACTTTTAGGCATCACCCCTACGGCTTCAGAAAAAGAGATTCTAGGGCTGCATTTCGAGGGGCGCGCTAGCGACGAGAGTTGGCAAAACTTAACGGCCTCGCGTTTTATCAATAGTCAGTGGGGCATGGCCGAGCTCACCGCCGAAGAGACCCTACGCCGCTATCCTAAACTGCCGCTTCCCTATGGGGTGCTGGGTTACGCGGCTTTTTCTCGCGGTGCCTCTGACGAAGCTCTCGCCCTTTTTGAGAAGGCCGCGCAATTGGGTTGGTCGCAGGCACCGTTGGGCAACGTTTTGTACTACGGCCGACAACACCGCTACGGGCTCGCCCGCACGGCCTTAAGGCGGTCACTAGATAAAGGCGCTTTCGCTGGCTTTGCCGAAACCGAAAACCTGGCCCGCGAACTGGCTAAAGAATGAAAAAGATTAACCGGAGTAAGGCATGAAAGTTATTCTCTTAATTTTACTTTTGGCGCTTCCGGCGATGGCCCGCTCGGGCGTAAAAAAGAGGGGCAAAGGCCGCCACCCCATTACGATCCAAAGATCACCTAGCGACTCTACGCGTCGAGTCGCCACGCAAAAGTTTTCGGGTCTGAAACTAAAGGGCCAACTCAAGAAGCCTGACTTAAGTTATATTTATAAGAGGAAGGGACTTCGCGCCGACCAGGTGGTTGAAGTGCCTAACGACTTTAACGGCGAAATCGTTGAGTCGGCTCTCTCCTTCTAAGAACATCGTAGCTAATCAGACACATGGCCACCAACCCAAATACATCGTTGCGCCTGTTGGTTTCGTGGGGCGACGTGCTTTACGACACCCTTTTGTGCGGCCCCAACGAAGTGATTTCAGTAGGTAAGGGCAAAGAGAACACCTTTCACTTAAACCTCGGTAGCGATTTTACTCTGCCAAAACTAGATCTGATCAAGGTCAACCCAAACCGTAGCGCCACCATTCGCCTACACGACGTGGTTAAGGGTCACGTGCGCCTGCAACAAGGCGTATTTTCCGTGAGCGGAAAATCGCGCGCCCAATTTTCAAAAGCCAACAAAGAAGGCATCTTCGAGTTTTCGCTCTCCGAGCCTGAAACGGCCGAGCTCACGATTGGCTACGTCACCTTTTATCTAGACTGGGTAAAGCCCGCCAAGCGATTACCCAAGTCAATTCGCCTCGACAAAAGCCGCGGCGCCTTCTTTGTTCTCCTTTTGCTACTCTCCGCCCCCTTTTTGCTAATGCTACAAAATAAAATTCCGCTCGAACTGCCGAAAACCTTAGAGCCCGAACGGGTGGTTACCATTCTGCCCGAAAAGAAACGGGAACCGGCCATGGTTCCCCCCGCCGCAAAAAAAGAGACCGGCATCGTTTCCGCAAATAAGGCCGTGCCAAAAGCCTTGCCGGCCGCCATGGGACAAAAGAAAACCGCCGACGGCGGCGCCCAAAAAGGCGCTCCCGGTAAAGCCACCCTGGCGTTGCCGCAAAAGAAGGCCAATCAAAAAACCGGCGTTCCCTCGATGCGCGCCACCACCAAAGCACAGTCGGCCGACGACGATTTAGCCACGATCGATAGCAACTCAATTCAGAGCGTAGTGGAAGGCGTAGTTTCTATCGATACCAAGACCGACGCCGGGGGTTCCGACAAGGCTCCACCGGCCGGGGCCTACATCGCCCCAATTGAACAAAAGGGTACGGGCGGCTTTTCTCTAGAAGGCGCGCGCAACGGCGCCGGCGGCAACAGCGTGGGAATCGGACGGCCCGAGGGAAAAGGCGAAGGCGGGTTCGGCGGTTTAGGCAAATCGGGACTCGGCGGCGCTTTAGGCAGCTCACTCAAAGTCTCACCGGCCCGGGCTCGGGAATCCACCAATTTGAACGGCGGTTTAGATCGCGAAGTGATCGAGCACGTGGTGCGACAACGCAAAGACCGCATTCGCCTTTGCTACGAACGGCAGCTCAATTTTATTCCCCAGCTCTCCGGCAAAGTGACCGTCCACTTTGAAATCGACCCCAAAGGCAATGTGCTCTCTTCAAGTTTTCTCGAAGACACCCTTCAGAACAAAGCCGTGAAAGATTGCATTCTCTCCGAAGTAAAAAGCTGGACCTTTCCCAAACCCCAGGGCGGCGTGATCGTGCCGGTAGATTACCCCTTCGTCTTTGAATCTTCATCTTTAGGTAAAAAGTAATTAGTCCCTGTCGGGAAACGCTTCGCGTTTTCCGACAGGGACGTGTCCTGAGGCAAAGCCGAAGGATCTTGTTGTATGGAGCAGAGCCATTGTC
>JAYSWN010000088.1:0-4550 GCA_043718025.1 Pseudomonadota bacterium | reverse complement strand
AAGATCTGTTTGGTATCACCGTGACTCGCCAAGGCGCAGAGCTGAATGTCGCACTGCTGAGTGCGAGTCGGCAATCCGGTCGAAGGGCCCACCCGTTGCACGTTAACCAGCACGGCCGGAATCTCGGCGTAGTACGCCAAGCCCAAAAGCTCATTCATTAATGAAATGCCCGGACCTGCGGTGGTGGTCATCGCCCGCGCCCCAGCAAAGGAGGCGCCAAGCACCATGCCCATGCTCGAGAGTTCATCTTCGGCCTGAATCACCGAGAACTTGTTTTTACCATCGGCGCCGACGCGGTACTTTTTCATGTACGCCTCACCCGATTCAGCCAAAGAGCTGGAGGGGGTGATGGGGTACCAAGCAATTACGGTGCAGCCGGCGTAAACTGCCCCGAGACCGCCGGCCTGATTGCCTTCGATCATGATCTTGCCGACGTTTTTGTTGTCGGCTTTGAATTCGAAGACGTCGGTCTTTTTAAAATTTTCTTTGGCGTAGTTCATCCCTATCTGCAACGCCTGCAAGTTACTTTCGATGGCCGATTGTTTGGATTTAAAGGTGTCTTCAATCACCTTTTTAAGGACCTCTTTGTCGATACTGTAGAGCTCCGTTAAGGCGCCAACGTAAAACAAATTTTTCAGCAGATGGCGAAGTTTGCTGTCGGTGAGCCCCTTAGCCAACTCTTCAACCGGAATCGCGTAGAAAGCCTGCCCGGCCTTTTTCTGGCTCTCTTCCACCTTAATGATGTTGGAGTTGTAAAAAACGGTGCTACCCGGACGCATCGACGCAATGTCTTCTTTAGCGGTTTCGGCGTTTAAACACACCGCAATGTCATCGTGCTCACGCAAGCACTGATAACCCTTCGGGCTAACGCGAATCTGAAACCAAGTAGGCAAGCCAGCAATATTTGAGGGAAATAGGTTTTTCCCGGTTACACCGATGCCCATTCGAAACAGAGATTTATAAAGGATGCTGTTGGCGGACTGGCTACCAGTTCCGTTAACGGTCGCTACGCGGAAGCTAAAGTCGTTTATGCGTTTTTCCATAGTCTCACTTAGGGGTTTTATTTACGCCGAAAGTTTAGGGTCTTATGGGCACATTGAAAACCCAAAAGTAATTCACTTTCAGCTTGGGGAGGGTATAGGGCCGAATGGTGCCTTTGACAAGCCGGTCGGGCAGTAAACTTGGTTATCATTTCTAGGGTTTAGCGTTTAGAGGCAAGGAAGAGGTTATTTCCTTGCTGAATCGCGTTATTTCCAAAAAAACGTCGGTTTTCAAGAAGTAATTTGTCGATCGTCCGGTCAACTGCGTTTTTGGTAGAGAATACGGGCTGAATACCAAGCGGCTAAGCCCCTGAACTATTGGTACCTCCCCCACGGCCTGGCCGGAATGAGGTTTGCAGAGTTATGGGGCTCAAGCGAGGGGGGGAGAAATCTGAAAACAACGATTCCATTTTTACTGCTTTTCGTGGCTTTTTTTTCTGCGCCGCTTCTTGGCGAGGGAATGCTGCCGCACGAACGCGACGCGCTTTGGCGGGAGGCCGAGCAGCAGCTAAAAAACCACCCGCGGCTGGTCTACCACGACGGCAGCGACGGCCTGCCGAATTACCCAGGTTTCATCACTACCAACGAATACTTGCACTGGACCATGCGCCCTCCACCGGGCAAAGGGGACATGCTCGTGGGGTTTTCCAACACCATAAATTTCAACGTGGTAGCCACGCGCCAAAATTCAACTTTTATAAATGCCGACCAAAATATTGAGCCGTTGGTGGCGATGATGAGCTTTTGGAAGCCCCTTTTTCTTGCCTCGAAAAGCCCCGGTGAATTTATTGGCGCGATAGGCGGACTAAAAGTAGAGAAAGGCGAAAGTGCTGACTCGGTTTTTCGTCGTATTTACGCGCGTGAGCCAATGAATTCGTCCGCCATGGCGGAGGTGGATAGAAAATTGTCGAAACTGGTAAACGAAGGAAAAATTACCGCCTTTGATCATAAATTTTGTGACGCGGTTTTACGGGATCAGTGGTCACCTCCCATCGGAATACCCCAAGAAATCAGCTCTCTTTTAGGTATGCTTGGCTTCGATGTTTTTCGATCAAGCCCAACGGTGCCTGTTTTTAGGAAATCGGAAACCGGCGGCAATATCAAGGTCTGGCTGGCTCAAGCTTACTGGTTTCCCGCGCAAAACAATGCGTTGAATGACCTTTGGAACAACTCCCGTCGAGAACCGCCCTTTATGAGCGAGCTGAGCAAAACGAACGCAGCCGAAGCCGAGGCTCAATTAAAGCGGGTTTCGTTTCTGGAGGAAGCGGGCTTTATGAATGTAAAAAAGATGCTCGCTGACGGGGGCGATCACTACGCGCTCAGTCAGATGCAGGACCCTAAGTTATGGAAGGCGGTGGCAAAAACGGCGAAAGCCCGGGAGGCCAAACTAACTGACGTTTACCTTTCCAACATTCCCTCCATCGCCAAACAAGAGACCGAAAATTTGGATGCGCTACTGGCAGAAGGCATTTCTAAATCACCCCATGATGGCCAAATTGCGATATACGAAGCCCACATTTCGGCGCCCCACATTTTTGAAACTCAACTCTTTGAGCCCGGAAAGCCCCTTCGCCGCAAAATCCTGGTACGCAGCACTACGGGATCCTTGACCACCGGCTGTTTCCGGGGGCTGACAAAGCTAAGACCAGACAATCACCCAAACAAATGAAAATGGCTTATGAAACTTTGAACTTAGGCCGATAACGACGGTGGAGGAGAGTGAATGCTTTCGCTAATTGTCGTCGTATTCGTAGCCTGCGTTGGTGCCCTAATTCTGGGCCTGAGGCTTAAAGCTGGCCCGGTGGGGAACTTTGTACTCGTGGCAATTTCGGCGATGGCGGGAGTCTTTATTCAAAGTCCATTCTTGATCGGCAAAGCCCTAGATCGCTACTCCCCTCCGCTACAAGGCAAGCTGCTACAACGCCGTCTAGAAAACGTGTACATCGCCCATCAGCCGGGAGGCCGGCTAAACTTGGTCACTGATTACAAAAAAGCCACCGAAGAGATCAGGCGCGCGGTGAGCGCCGGCATCAAACGGATAGGCGACGACGATCAGCTTCGGCGCGCCGAGCACATTCTAACCCTTTCTAAACTAGGTGGAGATTCGCTATGCGGATCGTTTTTCACGAACGACGTCGACGCCACCGAATTGGCCGAAGCGGTTAAGCAACTCCCCTCTGCCGAGTTCGAAAGCTGGGCTGCGATTTCGCAAAATGCCCTGCAAATGGAACTGCAACAGGTACCGTACCCAAAAGTTTCGGAATTTAGTTTCTATGAATCTTTCGACAAAATTCAGTCGGTGCTGCCCGAAATCGACCGTCAGTTTCTGAAACAAAAATACGCCGACTTTAGCACCAACAAGAGCGTGTCGCCCAAAGAGGCTTGCCGCTGCACTGAGCTTTTGTACTCGGCCATTTCAAAAACCGAACCTCAGGCTGGCCCCCGCTTCATGCGCTACGTAGCCGAATTGCCGTTGGGATCTCGAGCGCCGGCAAGCCAAGCCACGACCAAATCGGCAGCACCGAAGGCAGAAGAAACCTACCAGTTAAAGCCGGCTGAATTCGAAGGAATTAGCACGGCAATCAAACGCAACTAAGGCTTTGCGCTCTGGCTATCTCGTAATACCACCGACAATTGCTGCTTGGGTACGGGGTCGTTGGGTAGCGACTGCGCTAACCATCTCCACTCTCGCACCGCCTCTTCGTACCGCCCAAGTTTATGAAGAATTCGGGCGCGGTTTTCACGATAGCGCACGTCGTGCGGTGACAATGCCACGGCGTGATTCACCGAAGCCAATGCTTTGGCTAACTCACCTTCCATGCTTTGCGCATGGGCCAAGTTACTCAAAGCCTCGGCGTAATTTGGTTTCAGCTGAATGGCATTGCGCAAAAAAAACTGGGCGGTTTCGTACCGTCCCTTAAGAATGGCGCAAACGCCTAGGTTATTTAACGCCTCGGCGCTACGCCGATCCACGGATAGCGATCGGTGGAAGTAGCGTTCGGCTTCGGCAAACTTCCCCTTATCCATCAAAGCGGTTCCCATGTTCAGAAGCGCTTTGGCGTTGGGAGGTTCGGCGCCGGTGACGGAGGCCATCCAGAGTACCTCGGAATCACTCCACTTTTTAATCTGGGCCGGAGTTCGCGCCGCCAGAATGGTAAGTAGCAACCCGATGGTAGCCGTAGCCGCGCCCTTTTTTATTGCCGGCGACCACGCCCCAACGCGGTAAATAGCCCTCATTACTATCCAGGCCAGCGGCATCGCGGCCAGATAAGTGTACCGATCGGCAAAACTCACTCTCTCCGTGGCCGCCGATAGCGCTTGGGGCAGAAGCAAAATCGTGAAGGCCCAGAAGGCAAAACGCAAACCCGGGCGCCCCTTGCTCGATAACAACCAAAAAACCGACAGCGCCACGGCAAAGCCTGCGTGCAACAGAGTTGGTTCAAGTTTTAATTGGGGATAGAGCGGAGACAGATCTGGCGGCCAAAGTGAGTGCGAAAGGGCCCGCGCGTA
>JAYSWN010000087.1:0-4577 GCA_043718025.1 Pseudomonadota bacterium | reverse complement strand
TCGCGGGTTTAATCTTCGGTTGCGCTTTCGGGCTAATCGCTAGTTGCTTCCGCGGCGGTCCTAGTTTTACTCAGGGACTTATTGAGAGTGCCCCCTTTTTCGCCTTGGCCTTCGCGGTTGCGGGCGGGATGCTCGCTCTGGAAGGCAAAGCGAGCAAGAGCTAGTGCCTTCGCTGAGTCTCATTCTTGCCTCTCTTCTTTGTATCGTTTCCATTGCTACCTTGCGGGAAGGGTTAGCGGTTGCCCCGATAATTGGCGGCGTTTGGCTCACCTTCGGTATCGGCCACGGTCTTTTCGACGCGGTGTTGGCCGCACGCTATTGGAACCTTTCTTTTCGCGTTGCTTTCTTTTTCTACGCCGCATCCGCCTTTGTGGCGGGCATGGTGGCCTTTGTTTTTCCTTATTTTGCCCTGGCAATGCACTCGGTGGTGTCGGCCTATCATTTTGGCCAGGCGGAATGGGGCCTGCCCGAACGCGAAAGAAGAGCTGAGCGAGGAGCGGTTCTACTTTGGGGGCTGGCGTTGATCGTGATGATGGTTATGGGGCCTTGGCATGAGTCACGTCCCGTTCTCGACGCCATACTTCAGGGGGATAGGAGGGGGATACTTCCCCTTCTCGGTCAACTGAGAAGCATGCTGCTCGGGGGATTCGGCGCGTTGGGATTCCTGGCGTCGATTTGGCTGGGTGGAGCGCTGGTAGCGACAGACAATCAGCGCCCCCAAAGAGCCTTCGAAACCCTTTTGCTCTACGCACTTTTTCTTGCGTTGCCACTGTGGCTTTCATTTACTTTGTACTTATCGCTATGGCACGGACTTCGATCGCTGGAGGAAGACATTGCTCCCGAGATTCGCCGCGCTTGGAAGAACCGCCCGGCTCGTGCCGCCCTTGTATTGGCCTTACTAGCGGCTTTTTTTTCCACCGCCTTGGTTGTGTACTTTGGTCGGCAGATTTCACTGATAAGCATCCGGAACCATGCGTTTGCCGGTGCGACTGCATTCGCCTTCCTCATTGCGGTGACGTTTCCGCATGCGATCGTGATGGCCGGCGTGACGAGAAGAAAAAATTACCCCAATTAGCTTGAGAGCAAATCTTACGGTTTTCGGTAACGGAGTTCTATCGTTCGAAAATGTCCGGGCCCTTTTACGCAACCAGGCTCATTCCGTAAGTGGAAGGGGCGGGAGATTCATGGGGCACTATCCCACGTTGCGCGAAACGGGAGCTAAGGGCAGGACTTTAGACTTCACCGAAATCGGTGTGGCCGCGCGGGTGCGGCAGTTGTCGCAGCGTTTGCAACCGTCACCGGGCGCTTCGTTAAAGTAACTGCGAAAGAAAACGGGGCGGCATTCGGTGGTTTGGCCGTACTTCATGATGGTTTCAATGCGTTCGCGATCGGAAACCAGTCGCTCTTCGTAGTGATGCAAAAATTTTTCGAAATCTTCGGCTTCGGGAAAAGTGCGCAGCAACGAAATTTTTTTGCCGCGTTTCAAGATGCCTTCCTTTTCTAGATAAGAGAGCAGTACCTTTACTTTGCGTACGGGAAGAGCCACCGCATCAACAAGCTCGGCTAACGATAATGATTCTCGCCCGCCGTCCGTATTCTGCAGCAAAATACTATAGAGGTGGCCCGCATCGGCACGACTGGGGTACTTGCCTCCCAAAAAGTAAGAGTGAATGCGCTTATCCTCCAAGCGGTACAGTAGTACGGCCCGCGCTTTTTTTCCGTCGCGTCCGGCCCGGCCGGCTTCTTGGTAGTAGCTCTCCACTGAATCTGGAAACGTATAGTGCACCACAAAGCGCACGTCCGGTTTGTCGATGCCCAGACCAAACGCTTTGGTGGCCACGGTGACTTTGTATTCATTGGCCATGAAGCGGTGTTGGCTATCTTCGCGATCGGCGGTTTTCATTTTTCCGTGATATTTGCCGGCGGTGATTCCCGCCTGGAGCAATCGTGCGTGCAGTTCGTTGGCGAGGCGTACCGTATTGACGTAAACGATGCCATTGCCTTGAGTCTCACTCACAATTTCGACGAGGCGCATGAACTTCATTTGATCGTTCACCGTACGCGACACTTCAAAGCTAATATTGGGCCGGTCGATGCCGGTGCTGTAGACTGGCGTAGAATTAAGACCAAGCTGTTCTAAAACGTCCCGCTCCACTTCGAGGGTGGCCGTAGCGGTGAGCATCAACACGGGCGGCGAACCTAGCTTCTCGATCGCCGTTCGCAGCGATAAGTAGGCCGGACGAAAGTCGTGGCCCCACTGCGAAACGCAGTGAGCTTCATCGACCACCAGTAAGGAGACCCCGGCCTTACGCAGAACCTCTAAGTGTTTGGGGTTTTCGAGCCGTTCGGGGGTGACGTAAATGAGCTCCGCCGCCCCTTTTTTGACCACGCGGGTGGCTGCCCGTTCTTCGCTAGCGGTGAGCGTGGAATCGAGCTTGGCTACGTCGACTCCCGCACTTTCGGCCTTTTCGGTTTGGTCCTGCATTAAGGAAAGTAACGGCGAAACGACTATGGTGGCTTTGGGTAGGAAGAGGGCAGGTAATTGATAGCACAATGATTTTCCTGCGCCGGTGGGCATAATGCCGAAGGCATTTCCCCCATTTAATACGGTTTCAATCAACTCGCGCTGGCCGGGCCTAAGGTGCTTCACGCCAAAGTGCTCGCGCGCTTTTTGGCCTACTATGGCCCAGTCTATTACTGATTTTCGCTTCAAACGATTCCCCCGCCAAACCTCTGTGCAAATCAAGGACCGCGGCCGGAGTTTGCCTTTGGTACCGTGTTTGCCTTGCCGATTTGCCTACACTAGTATTTTTTCTATGAAAAATTTTTCATTCTTAGTTTTAGTAGGTTTGTTTTCAATTCAGGCCATGGCCGGAAAAATAGAATTCGCGGAGGCTGGCAATCGCGTCACCAAGCCGGGCGTTCTTACCCTTTCCTCAAGCTGGATTAAAGACAAGGGTAAGAAATGGGACCTCGGCCTTAAGATTAAGAACGAAAACTCCGTGGACATCATCGTGAATGCGCAAGATACCCAGTGTTGGCGAGGTGGAGTCAGCGGCGAGACATCCGCGGGTGATAACGTGACCGCGCTTCGTCCTGGGCAAATGAAAGAGGTCCGATTTACGTGTAAATTGAGCGAAAAGGCCAAAGGCGCCTACAAGCTCACGATAACGCGTGTTTTCGAAAACCCCGGCGGCGATGGAAAAACAATCGGCAAAGTGGCCGGAAAAGACATCGCTTGGCAGGTTGAACTGGCGCAAGACTGAGCTCAGCTCAGAGCCGGCGCCCTTGCCTTACCCGCCCACGCCGATGAGCTTTTAAAGCCCATCAATTCTAGAACATATGGTCTCGCCTTTGATATGGGAGCCGCCGTTTCGACGCCCGATAATCGTGAGTTTATCGTCGGGCTGGATAACGGCATCATTCAGGTGCTGGACAGCCGTAGCCTCGAAATCAAAGCCACGTTAAAGGGATACGGCGTTGCCGAGAAATCCAAAGAGCTTTTCGGAATCGACGGACGGACGACTCCAGTGCGGCAACTCTCGCTTAGCCAAGACGGACTCTGGCTCGGCGTCGCCTATTCGAATTTCGGGCTAAGCCGGGCGACTGAAATTTGGAAAAAGGATTCGGGCCAATGGATGATCAAACATCAGTTCCGAAATTTCGATGACGTGCAAATTTCACGAGACGGAACTCGGGCAATCGTCTTCGAAAAAAAGGGGCTGAAGGTCGTCGATCTTGCTTCGGGTGAAGTGACGTTGTGGACGCAAGAAAGCCATCCCAAGGTCAAGGGCCTAGCGATAGAAATTTCGAACGCTGCCTTCTTAGATAGCAAAGGGGAAACACTCTTCGTGTTCGGTTTTCCGGCCAGCGCCTTAGTTTCTGGCCGTGACCTCAAAGTGATTCACGTGGAAGAATTGATTCTTTTTCGCCATGCCAGCGGCATTGCCCAGTCCGCTGACCTAAAACTCCTTGCGCTGCCCAACCCCCTTACTTTTTCTCAAGCGCACCCTTCGATCTACGAGGTTGCCTCGGCACTGAAAGTCGCCGCCGAGCCGAAGGGGCAGATCCAACGCGGAGATATTTGGAAACTCATGTTTTCTCCTAATGGAGAAAAACTCGCGGCAATGACCGACAGTGATCTCTCCATTTTTAGCGTGTCCGACAGCAAAGAGATTGCCTACCGCTGGGCGGATAACGAGGGGATAGGAAACATTCACGAGGTAAATTTTCTCGATAACTCCAAAGTGATGATCACAACCGATGAAGGTTTGTATAGCTGGAAAAATAACGAAAAACCGTTACCACTCTTTACACCGGCGGATCATGGCTCGGTCACGCACTCCGTGCTTTCTTCCGATGGGAAAACGGCGTTAGTAAGTACCCGACACAATGGCACTGAAAAAGTGGTTCACCTTCTATTAGGGCTTGCCGAGTGAGCACCCTGCCTCGGTAGGATCTCAAATGGAGGACGCAACACCGTTCGAACGGACCGAAAAGGTGCCCATCCCCTTTCCGGCCGACCGAAAAGGTGCCCATCACCTTTCCGGCCGGAAAGGGGATGGGCACCTTTCTAC
>JAYSWN010000086.1:0-11620 GCA_043718025.1 Pseudomonadota bacterium | reverse complement strand
CGCACCTTGCAAAGTATCGCCACAAGAGAGGGCTCCGAACTGGAACTTCGGCGGAGAATTCTACGGGAAGCCTCCCCAGACGTCCTCAACGGCCCCATCGCCCTCTGGTCGTTTTGCACCCACTCAATCCTTAGGACGCGCGACACCCGTAGCCGTAACCCTGCCCCAAGCGATCTCGGGTTTTCGCTATTTAGGGCAAGCCGGGGCCAGTTATCTGGTGGGTGAAGACGCACAAGGGCTGGTGCTCTTCGATCAGCACGCTTTGCATGAAAAACAGACGTTCGAAAAGATTCGGACGGCCAAAGCCAACCAAAACCCGCTCTCCCAACAACTTTTGGTGCCCCAAATCGTGCGATTCGACAAAGAATTGGTGGTGGCTATCGACAAGTGTGGGGCCACTTTGAGAAACTTAGGCTTTGAAGCGGACGCCTTTGGCGACGGCGACGTGGCGATCAAAGCGTATCCAGTGTTGATCGACGCCGCGCGGGCCCCCGAGCTACTTAAAGCAATTTTGAAACTGCTGGTGGAGTCTCCGGCGGAGGAGAGTGAGGTGGCCACCGGCGACGAGGTAGAGTCGTGGTACCGCAGAGTTTTTGCCACCTGGGCATGCCACGCTTCGGTACGCGCGGGGCAACGGCTTTCTGAAATTGAGGCCCGCGCCCTGATTGAACGGCTAGGAGATCTCGAAGAAGGCTGGACCTGCCCCCATGGGCGCCCCGTGCTCTGGAGAATGAGTTGGAATTTTTTAGCAAAACAGTTTGAACGAGGAAAAGGATAACACTCACGGTGAACGACAAAATGACCATCCCCTCAAGAAAATCGCTTTGCCTGGCTTTACTTGGGCCAACGGCAAGCGGCAAAACCGAATTCGCGATGCAAACTGCCGAACGGCTTAACGGTGAAATATTGTGCCTGGATTCAACCACGGTCTACCGCGGTTTCGATATCGGTTCGGCCAAGGCCAGTGCCGCCAGCCAAAAAAAGATTCGCCATCATTTGGTCGACATTCTCGACCCACTTGAAGATTTTTCAGCCGGAAAGTTCGTGGATTTAGCGCACGCGGCGATCGACGACATCCTTTCGCGCGGCAAGCTGCCCCTTATTGTGGGCGGCACGTATTTTTATCTGCGCGCGCTTCAGCACGGCATGTATCCGGTGCCGGAGATCTCAGACGACGTGGTCAACGAAGTTGAAAAAGAGTACGCCGTAGACGAAGCCTTGGACCTCACCCGCATGCACGAGGATCTGCAAAAAGCCGATCCGGGATCAGCAAAAAACATTCATCCCCACGATAAATACCGTTTGCTTCGCGCCCTGGCCGTAATTCGTGCTACGGGAAAGAAACCGAGTGAGTTGGTACCCGCTCACAAATCACCTCATCACAGCAATCGCATTTGGATGAAATACTCAATGGCGATTTCACGCCACACGCTGGCGGCGCAAATTACCATGCGCACCGACGTGATGATTCGAGATGGTCTGGTGAAAGAGACTGCGGCGCTGATGGAAAAATACCCCACCGCCCGGGCATTGCAGAGCGTTGGTTACGTTGAAGCGTGTGCCCACGTGAATAAACAGATTACCGAAAAACAGCTTCGCAACGACATCATCAATAAAACGAGCCAACTGGCCAAACGCCAGATCACGTGGATTCGAAGCGATGCAGAAATACGTTTTGTGGATGGTCGCGATGGAGATCGCGTGGCCAAAGAAGTCGACAACCTAAATTTTGTGCTGGGAGCCTGACATGCAATCGATGACCGGATTTGCTCGTGCCGACGGAGAGGCCGGAGGAACACGTTTTTCATTAGAAGTGAAATCGGTGAACCACCGTTTTCTGGACGTACGCGTTCGACTACCAAGTTCACTGGCGCTCATTGAACTCCCCATCGTGGAAAAAGTACGATCGTATTTCGACCGCGGGTCGATTGAAATTTTTTTTCGAACGCAAGCCAATGAAAACACCCCATCGATGACGCGGTTTGGTCTCGACGAGGGGGCCGTGCAGAGCTTACTTGAAGCCTGTGATCGTCTGAATTTTCAGTACCGAATCAATTCAAAGCCCACCCTAGAGTTTTTTGCGCTTACCCAACGGGTGTTCATCGCCCAGGAGACCAGCCAGGACGCCAACGTTTTTCTCGCCGGCATGAACCCGGTGTTGGACAAACTTTTAACCGAACTAAAGACCATGCGCATGGCCGAGGGCCGGCGCCTTAAGGAGAGCTTAGCCAAGGAACTTCGGGTGCTGCATGAAATTGTAGCCAAACTACAGCTTCTAGCCCCCGAACAGCGCAAACGTACCGAAAAAAAGGTGCGCGACCGGGTGGCGGGCTGGAATCTGACCGCGCCGGTGGACTCGCAGCGTCTTGAATGGGAGATCGCCTTTTATGCGGATAAAGGCGAAGTTACTGAAGAATTAGAACGACTTGGGTCGCACCTGGTAGAGTTTCAAAAGACCGTAGGCTCCGAGGACAAAGGAATTGGGAAAAAGCTGGATTTTCTAACCCAAGAGCTTCATCGTGAGCTAAATACTTTAGGGACCAAATCCCAGTGGATTGAATTGACTCAACTGGTCGTTGAAGGAAAAGGGCTTGTGGAACGGCTCAGGGAACAGGTCCAAAATGTCGAATAGAAAAGAAGATCGCGCTATTCTTTCATTAGGTTATGACAACTTTGTGATGGCAGAGCGAATTGTGGCCGTTCAGCCCAGCACCTCGCTGCCTTCGAAAAGGCTTCGGGAGCAAGCCGAAAAAGAGAACCGACTCTTGGACGCCACCGCCGGCCGAAAGACCCGCGCCATTGTGGTTACCGACTCGGGGCACGTCATTTTAAGTTCATTCACCCCGCTGAAAATAACGCAGCGGCTGAACCCAAATGGCCCACAGAAGAACGATGCCCACGCAAAACGTTGCGAATTGGAATGGAAAGAAGGGGAATTTGCCTCCTAAGGGAAATGCCGTTTCCAAATTACGCCTCATCATATTGGCGGCCCCGAGCGGCGGAGGCAAAACCACGCTGTGCGAACTTCTGCTCAAAGAATTTCCTTCGATTTCTCTCAGCGTCTCAACCACCACTCGCCCCAAGCGACCCAATGAAGTCGATGGCACCCATTACCATTTTGTTAGCGAAGCCGAGTTCGAGCGCAAGATTGATCTACACGATTTTGCCGAATGGGCGTTCGTGCACCAAAATCGTTACGGAACCTCGTTAAGCACCATTCAGGAACAGTTCAAGCTAGGGCATCACATCCTTTTTGATATTGACGTGCAGGGGGCCAAAAGTCTTAAGCAACTCTACCCTGAGCAGTCGCTTTTAATTTTTATCTTGCCCCCTTCCCTCGAAGAATTAGAACGCCGCTTGAGGGCGCGCCGGGGAGATTCTGAAGAGGCCATTCAAAAACGGCTGGATAACGCGCGGGTAGAAATTTCGCAGTGCGACTGGTTCGACTACCAAATCACTAACGAAAATTTGCAGACCACCTACGCTGAGCTTAAGGAAGTGGTGAGGAAGGAGTGCGGACTGTGAAAAAAAACGGCCCGCCTACTTTGGTGGTCGAAGTTGCGCCAGAAATAGATGCCGAAGAGGCAAACGCCAGTACGGATAGCTTAGAGGCCTTGTGCCAGCTTGTGCTTACCAATCACCCCAAGGCTGATTTAGATATCATTCGCAAAGCCTACGCATTCTCGTTTAAAGCCCACCAGGGACAACGCCGTACCAGCGGTGAACCGTACATATATCACCCCCTTCAGGTGGCCCATATTTTGGCGGAGTTGCGCTTAGATGCCATTACCGTGGCCACCGGCCTGCTCCATGACACGGTTGAAGATACCGTCGCCTCGCTCGAGGAAATTCAAAAAGAGTTTGGCCCCGAGATCGCAATTTTGGTCGATGGATTGACCAAAATCAGCAAAATCTCTTTTCAAACCTCGGAAGAAAAGCAGGCCGAAAACTTTCGCAAGATGATCTTGGCGATGGCTAAAGACATTCGCGTCATTCTGGTAAAGCTCGTCGACCGCCTTCACAACATGCGCACGTTGCAGCACTTGAAACCAGAAAAACAGGCGCGCATCGCCCAAGAGACTTTAGATATTTATGCTCCGTTGGCTAACCGCCTGGGTTTGTCTTCAGTAAAACGCGAACTCGAAGACTTAGGATTGCGCTACACCAAACCAGAAACTTATTACAAGCTGGTCACCCAGGTCGCCAAAAAGATAAAAGAGCGTGAAAAGTACACGGCCGATGTACAGGCCATGATTCAGGCGGCACTTCAAGACCATGGCTACGCGAATACTGTGGTGAAAGGGCGCCCCAAACACTTCTTTAGTATTCACCAGAAAATGGAACGACGGTCGCTTACCTTCGAGCAGATTTACGACATCACCGGGTTTCGCATCATGGTGGATTCAATTGAGCACTGTTACGGCACGCTGGGCGTGATCCACAGTTTGTGGACGCCGGTGCCGGGACGATTCAAGGACTACATCGCCATTCCCAAGGCCAACCTTTACCAGTCGTTGCACACCACCGTGATCGGACCGGGTGGCGAACGTATCGAAATTCAAATTCGCACGCATGAAATGCATGACACCGCCGAGCGCGGTATCGCCGCCCATTGGGTTTACAAAGCCGGCGGTGGGCTTAGCCGGGAACAAGAGCGCTTCTCGTGGTTGAATCGCCTCTTAGAGTGGAACAAAGAGGTTTCGGACAACACCGAGTTTTTAGAAACGGTGAAGCTCGATCTCTTTTCTGAAGATGTTTACGTGTTCACACCCAAGGGCAAGGTGATGGAGTTTCCTCAAGGGGCGACGCCGTTAGACTTTGCGTATTCGGTTCACACCGAACTGGGCACTCATTGTATCGGCGCTAAAGTGAATTCGCGGATTGTGCCGCTAAAGTACAAGCTTAAGAGTGGTGATTCGATCGAGGTGCTTACCTCGCCCAGCCAGTTTCCGAATAAAGACTGGCTCAAGATTGTAAAAACCTCGCGCGCCAAGAATAAGATTCGTGCCTACATCAAGGCTCGAGAGCACGACACGTCGAAGATTTCAGGACAGAACATTTTAGAAAAAGAATTTCGTCGCGACGGCGTAAATTTGTCGGTCATGATCAAAGACGGATCGTTGCAAAAAATTGCTGAGTCTTTTTCACTTAAGACCGCCGACGATCTTTTATCGTCAGTCGGATACGGAAAGATCTCGGCCAAAAAGATTTTAACCAAGGTCACCAACCGAGAGTCTACCGCGGCGCCCGAGAAAAAGGCGCCGATGCAGCGTATCGCCGAAGAGGCCGCTAAAAAGAGCAAGACCAGTCAGACGGTTAAGGTACGGGGAGTAGATGATCTACTCGTACGTTTTGCTCGCTGTTGCAGCCCGGTTCCCGGCGACAACGTCATTGGTTTTATCACGCGCGGCCGTGGCATCAGCGTGCACGCCAAAGCTTGCCCCAAGGTATTGGGTACCGATCCTCACCGGCTGGTAGATATCGACTGGGACTTAAGCAAACCCGCCGAGCGAAAAGTGCAGATTCGTATCATTTGCACCGATCGACCAGGATTACTGGCCGACATGAGCGATGCGATTGGCCAGCATAACGTCAACATCACCAACGCCCGCGTTGGCACCACCAAAGATCGCCGGGCCGTTTGCCAATTTTCGCTCACCATTGCCGACTTGAAGCAGCTTAAAACCATTCTCTCTGAATTGCGCGGCGTTCCAGGCGTCACTTCGGCAGAACGCGTGCAAAAGAAGAACTAACGATGAACGAGACAAAAGCCCAGATCACTCGATATTTGGCTGAATTTTCTAAAGGAGACCCCAAGGCCCTAGAAGAACTTACGCCCTTGGTCTACCCCTACCTTAAACAAGTGGCGCGTGGCTTTTTACGAAAAGAGGCTTACCCGGGTACCCTGCAGCCCACCGCCCTAGTAAACGAGGCATTTTTACGACTACTTGGACAACATTCTATTCATTTCGAAAACCGAAATCACTTTTTTGCCCTGGTGGCCTCATTCATGAGGCGGGTACTGGTTGATCGGGCCCGGCGTAACCTTGCCGCCAAACGCCACGATAAAACTGACTACCGCTACATTAAGGAACAAGAGCAAGAAGCCGCGGATGATGAAACCGATGATTTTTTGCTACGGCTTGAAGTGGCGCTTGAAAAATTTGAAAAAGTGGATTCGCGGCGAGCAAAGTTGGTCGAGCTCAAATTCTTTGCCAATCTTGATTACGAGGACATCGCTAAGGCGCTCGATATTTCATTGGCCACGGTAAAACGCGATTGGTCTTTCGCCCGCGCTTGGCTCGCCAAAGAGATGAAATCGGCGGACGTTTGAGT
The DNA here is from genome assembly GCA_043718025.1 of Pseudomonadota bacterium. Classification (GTDB taxonomy): domain Bacteria; phylum Bdellovibrionota; class FAC87; order UBA2466; family UBA2466; genus JBGSST01. The sequence continues at coordinate 5,284 of JAYSWN010000086.1, read as the reverse complement.
GATGAACTTCTTAACGACGGCCCCGCTCAGGCAAGCGATCATGAATGGCTGGCCGAACAATTTGCTCTGCTGACCCACCTTCCGCCGGAAGCCCGCCTTGAAAAACTGGACGCCCTTTCTCGATCGAACCCTTCGGCGGTCGATGACCTCAGATCGCTACTCGACAATGACCTTGATTCAAATGCCGCTAGCCATTGGAAAATAGATGAAAAGCACATGGTCAGTGCCCTGGCCGACCACGACGGCTTTCAAGTGGGCGACCAGTTGGGCGACTTTAAGTTAGAAGAGCAACTTGGCCAAGGCGCCTTCGGCTCGGTGTTCCGCGCCCGGCAGATCTCCTTGGGACGAACGGTAGCGCTCAAGATCACTCCGAATCTCGGCACCGAGTCACGAACGTTGGCCCCGCTCGACCATCCCCACATCGTTAGAATTTTTTCAGAGAGTCGTTTGGACGCGGGTAACCGTTTACTATGCCTCCATTACGTACCTGGCCTTTCTTTGGAGGCACTGCTCAAACGCTTAATCGCCATTCCCACTTCAGGTGCCGAAGTGTTAACGGTTTTAGATTCGGCCAGTGAAGGGACAGTAGGAGAAAGAGACGGGCTACTGCCCTCTCGCCTAAGGGAGCGCACCGAGTTTTCTGGGCTCGACACCAAGGCAATTGTACTGAGCTGGATGGGGCAAATAGCGTCGGCACTGGCCTACGCCCATAATCGTGGCGTGCTTCACCTCGACGTAAAACCCGGCAACATCCTCATCGATCTATACGGAAAAGCGTGGCTTACCGATTTCAATATCGCGTTCGAAAAAGAGTCGCCCGATAGCCATCAAACTCTGTTCGGCGGCACCGAGGCGTATATGCCGCCTGAACAGAAAGAAAGTTTTTCGGACCTGAGTGCCGATTCGTTCCGCCGACTCTCTCCGGCCAGTGACGTATACGCGTTGGCTAGAGTTACCAGTGAATTGGTGGAATTATGGAATTTGACGGGGCGGCTGGATTTGGAATGCCACCAAGAGAGTTTATCTTTAGTGCCCACCGAACGGGCCTGTGCGGATCAATGGGCGGTTGAAACCAGAAATGCTTTGCGGGTGGCTAATGCCTCAAACGCCGCCGGGCCTGCGCCGTTTTATTTAGACTGGATGGGGCGTGAACCACGAACCGCCGCCGTGCTGGCGGTATTGATTCCACAATTCATCGGATCTCTGGTTAACATTCTCTACAACGGCACCCAAATCGTCGATTGGCTGAACGCCTCGCAAAGACAGGTTTTTGGCTACTTGTGCTTGGTATATAACCCGGTCATTTTTGCTCTTGGTACGTGGCTCCTATTTCCGCGCGTGATGCCCCTTTTTCGCACCAATAAACGAGTGGTAAATGGCAAATCGCAGACTGCAGCGTCGTACCGAAAAATTGCGCTATCGCATCCGTTTCGTACTTTTTTCATACCCTGCTGTTTGTGGAGCTGCTCCTTCATCGTATTTCCTTTTGGCATTCACTTCTTGAGTTCGCCACTGCCCTCCTTGGCCACCTACGGTCATTTTTTTGTTTCGTTCTTTTTGTCCGCTTTAGTTTCGGGAACGTATTCGTATTTAGCCACTTCGCTTTTAATGATCCGCTACCTATACCCAAAACTGTGGTGGGGCAAAGAGAGCTTAGCGGAAAATGCGACCCGAGATTTGGAGAGCAACGAAAAAACGCTTCGCCTTTTCTGTTGGTCGGCGGGGGCGCTGCCAATTTTTGGCGCCGCCCTATTTATTTTCCTAATGCCGACCATCCCCAACGAAGAGCATTACTGGTACCGCTGGCTTACCCTAATTCTTATGGTGCTTGGTATCTTGGGGTTTGGACTGTCGATTCGAGTACAAAATTACCTCGAGCGCTTTATCGAGAAGCTCAAGCAATCCTAACGACGGGCTCGATCTCACGCTTCAAGTTGGCCGCTGAATTCAGAGTGACGTTGCTGACGAGATGGGGTGGAGACGGCCGAGCTTCTCTTTTTTATTTGTGAAGCCTTGCCCTCATCAGCGGGAGCATACGGACGCAAGAATGGCGGCAAATAACGTTTCCCCTCGGCGGAATAGTCTTGAGCCAGAGCGTGACCGATTGAGTCACTGGCTTGCTCCCCGTCGTCTTTGAAAAAAAGCCAAATCGATTCAATCAAGGTGGGCAGACCAATGCTATGCAGTTTTGGGTGACGCCGCCCCAACCACTGACAGAGTTCGCGAAATAAAACAAAGAAACTAGGATTAGCCCGCGCCGCGGCAATCAGACGCATCGTATTTAAAGTGCGCGGCAGCTGCCCACGATTGGCAATCAACTCCCAAAACTTTGCAAACCGTTTCAGCTCTTGAACTTCCACGAAGGTTAACGAATTGGTGCTCAAAATTGAATAGGGCGGCATTTCGCTAAAGAGAAGACTGGCCGTTTGAATTTGCCGGTTAAGCGGCATCCCGCGCAGTCGTTTTAGAATTCCCACTTGAATCTCGTGCGGACGCAAACGGTTTAAGGCGTCGAAACCTACGCCAAAACTATCCACATTTTCTCCCGGCAGGCCGACAATCAGATCGGTGTGGAGATGGGTGTCGGTCTGCGATCGTAAGAAGATGAGGTTCTCTTCAATCTTTGCGTAATTTTGCGGGCGGCTAATGCCCTTAGAAACCTCGGGGTTCCACGTCTGGATTCCGACTTCGAATTGAAGCGCCCCCTTGGGAAACTTCCTAATTCTCTCTTTCAATTCCTCGGGTAGTCGTTCGGGCACCATTTCAAAGTGAAGAAACAGGCCAAGACTCAAGCGCTCAAGAAAGAAGTCTAAAATTCTGGTGCTTACGGGAATGCTCAAATTAAACGTGCGATCGACGAACTTAAATTGGCGTGCCCCGCGCTCGATCAATATTTGTAATTCGCCTAGAAAAGCCTCAAGCGAAAATAGCCGTACCTTTTCATCGAGAGCCGAGAGGCAAAACTCGCAGCGGTAAGCGCAGCCGCGCGAAGCCTCGACGTAGATCACGCGGTGGGCCACGTCTTCATCAGTGTATAGATGGTACGGCAGCTTGATGGCTGAAATCTCAGGCGGCGGCCCTACTACTATCTTTGAAGTAAAGCCGGCTCCTTCGCCCAATACGCCGTCGCACCAGAGGCGGAGGCGCTCTTCCGCCTCCCCCGGAATCACCGCATCTACTAGACGACACAACGGCTGCCCCTCAATTTCGAAACTGACTTCGGGTCCGCCCACCACCACGCGAATGTGGGGCGCCACTTTTTTCAATATTTCCACCGCTTCGGTGGTGAGCTGAACATTCCAAATGTAGACGCCAAATCCCACCGCCTTTGGATTTTCGCGTAGAATCGCCTCCACGATATCGGTAGCTTGATGCTCGAGCGTAAATTCCATGAGCTTGGTGTGGGCCTGCCACTTTCCCAGATTGGCAAAGAGGTAGCGCAGGCCTAACGAGGCGTGCTGGTAGCGAGCATTGATGGTGGTCAGCAAAAAATCCAAGGTTTTTCCTCTCCGCTTGCTTTACCTCTATTTTTCGCGCGAAGCTATCTTGCATGTACACTGACGCACACTGCCACTTAGCTCACCCCGATTGGGGCCGTGATTTAGATGCGGCCCTGGCGGCCGCCCAGACCGCCGGTATCTCGCATTGGATTGCGGGTGGCATCCACCCTGACGAATGGGAATTACAAAAGCAGATCGCGCGCCAACATAGCCTGTCTCTAGTCTTTGGCCTTCATCCTTGGTGGGTGGCTAAGGCCACTGCAGATGAGATCACCCAGGGTTTGGCTAATTTGACGAAGCAAATGCCCCAGATCGTTGCGGTAGGGGAATTAGGGCTTGATCACCATTTTTTTACTGGCGAAGCAGAACTCCAAAAACAGGCCGCGGCCTTTTCCGCCCAGCTGAAATTGGCCGCCAGAGCCCAAAAGCCCGTCATTATCCATGCGGTCAAAGCGCACTCCGAATGCCTAGAACGGCTCAGGGCCAATGCCGGGAAATGGCGCGGATTGGTTCACCGATTTCATGGCTCATTGGCAGAGGCGCAGGGGTACTTAGAATTGGGGCTCACGCTTTCGGTAGGGGGGCCGGGGTTGGAGCGAAAGGCAAAAAATTCTGAAACGCTGTGGCGATCTATCCCTGCTTCACACCTTGTGCTAGAAACCGATGCGCCTTGGGATAAGCGCTTTGGCGTCGCCTTGCCGGATCAGCTGGCGGCGCTGACCCAAATCGCAGAGGTGGTGGCGAAAGCCCGCGGCGAAAGTAAACAAGCCTTACTTGGCCAAAGCACCGAGAATTTAAAAAATCTTTTTAGAGTGTAGAAAATGATTTCCCCGGAAAATGAAACGTTGAATCCTGAAGGCCCGCGCAGTGGCGACGAATTAGAAAATTATCGCCTGCACCGCCGCTTCGATCGCATGGCGCGGCTAGTCGGCGACCTGCCAATGAAACGTTTAATGCGTTCACACGTGATGGTAATTGGTCTGGGCGGGGTCGGATCATGGGCGGCCGAAAGCATTGCCCGCAGCGGCGTGGGGAAAATCACCCTGGTCGACTTCGACGAGATTTGCATCACCAACTTCAACCGCCAACTGCATTCACTAAACGGCCTGGTCGGAAAAGACAAAGCCACGGTAATGAGTGAGCGACTGCAAGCCGTGAATCCCGGCGCCAAGATCATTTCGAAACCCCTTTTTTACAACGCCGATCATTGTGCTCAAATTTTCGAAGAGCGGCCTGATTACGTTATCGATTCAATCGATAACATTACGGCGAAGTGCCACCTTTTGAATTATTGCCGTGAAAATCAAATACCGGTGGTCTGTTCAACGGGGTCGGGTGGACGGATGGATCCGACGCAAGTGAGAGTCCACGATTTGGCTTTAACCACGGTGGATCCGCTGGCTCGCGAAGTGAGAAAGATTCTAAGGCAAAAGTATCAGTTTCCGGCGGATGGAGCCGGACCGTTTGGCATTCCTGCGGTCTACTCACCGGAGCCCGCGACTTCACCCCGCGAATTAAAGTACGATAATGGAAAAGGGTTTCAGTGCGTCTGTCCACAAGGCGACAACCCTTATTTTCAATGCGACAACCGCAATCTGATTTTAGGAAACGCCAGCTTCGTTACCGGCGCCTTTGGCCTGGTGTGCGCCTCGGTAGCGGTAAAAGCCCTTATCGATAGTTCGGTTCAGAGCGAAACCAACTCACCGGAAACGAAGGATTCTTCACCGAGTCTCCGTAGCTGATAACCAAACTGAAGCGAACGCCATCGCCCGCTTGCTTTAAGA